>NZ_JBEXXN010000009.1:0-140425 GCF_040630445.1 Streptomyces sp. NPDC005805 | reverse complement strand
CGCCCGGTTACATTCCGAACCCGGAAGCTAAGCCTTTCAGCGCCGATGGTACTGCAGGGGGGACCCTGTGGGAGAGTAGGACACCGCCGAACAATCATTGGAAAAGGGCCCCGCCCCCTGGAGAAGGAATTCTCCGGAGGGCGAGGCCCTTTTTGCGTTCACGGCTCCTCGGGGAGGGGCCGGCAGAGAAATGTCAGAGCCGGCCCGTCGCCTTGAGCGTCAGATAGGCGTCGGCCAGGTCGGGGGCGAGCCGGTCCGGGACCGAGTCGACGACGACCACGCCGTGGCGCTGCAACTGCTCCGCGGTACGGCGGCGTTCCGCCTGGGCCCGGGTGCCGGCGGCCGCGTCGTAGACGTTCTCGATGCTGCCCCGCGCCTGCGCCATCTCGGCCACACGGGGATCCGCCACCGAGGCCACGACGACCGTGTGCCGACGCGTGAGCTGCGGAAGGACCGGAAGCAGGCCCTCTTCGATCGGTGCCGTGTCCAGGCTCGTGAAGAGGACGATCAGGGACCCCTTCGGGGCGTTCTTGAGCGCCGAGGCGCTGAGCCCACGGGTGTCCGTCTCCACGAGCGCGGCCTCCAGGGGCGCCATCGCGTCGACCATGGCAGGGAGGGTCTCGCGGGCCGAGCGGGCCGGGACGTGAGCCCTGACCCGTCGGTCGTAGGCCAGCAGTCCCGAGCGGTCGCCCGCGCGGGCGGACAGCGCGGCCAGGAGCAGCGCGGCGTCCATCGCCGCGTCGAGCCGGGGGACGTCGCCGACCCGTCCCGCCGAGGTGCGGCCGGTGTCCAGGACCATGAGGATGTGCCGGTCCCGCTCCGGTCGCCAGGTGCGGACCGCGACCGTCGTCCGGCGCGCGGTGGCCCGCCAGTCGATGGAGCGGGTGTCGTCCCCGGGCACGTAGTCGCGGAGACTGTCGAACTCGGTTCCCCGGCCCCGGGTCAGAACGCTGGTGCGGCCGTCCAGTTCACGCAGCCGGGCCAACCGGGACGGCAGGTGCTTGCGGCTGGTGAAGGGTGGCAGGACCCGGACGGTCCACGGGACCCGGTGACGCCCCTGGCGGGCGGCGAGCCCGAGCGGACCGTAGGAGCGGACGGTGACCTGCTCGGCGTGCCGGTCCCCGCGGCGGGTCGGCGTCAGCACGGTCGTCATCACGCGGCGCTCGCCCGAGGGGACGCGTACGCGCTGCCTCGACGCCGTGAGTTCGGTGCCGGTCGGCCAGCTGCTCGGCGGCCAGGCGTCCCGTACATCGGCGCGCAGCGGGCGGGGGGAGGAGTTGGTGACGGTCAGTTGGACAGCGGCATCGTCACCGAGTCGAACTGATGTATCACCGGATCGGGTGAAACGGAGCGTTCGCACTGGCGCGGCGAGGGCGTAGTCGCACAGGATGGCGATTGTGAGGGGCGCGTTGACCGCGAGCATCCCCGTCCAGCTGGGGGCGAGGATACCGACGGGCAGGGTGCCGATCGCGGCGAGGAGTGCGGTGCGTCCGGTGAGGGCCATCAGTGCCTCAGCGGGGTACGGGGACGTGGGCGAGGATCGCGGTGATGACGGAGTCGGTCGTGACTCCCTCCATCTCCGCCTCGGGCCGGAGTTGCAGGCGGTGGCGCAGTGTGGGGAGGGCAAGGGCCTTCACATCGTCGGGGATGACGTAGTCCCTGCCGGTGAGCCAGGCCCAGGCCCGGGCGGTGGAGAGCAGGGCGGTGGCGCCACGGGGAGACGCGCCCAGGGTGAGGGACGGGGATTCGCGGGTGGCACGGCAGACGTCGACGACGTAGCCGGCGATCTCGGGTGACACCGAGGTCGAGGCGACGGCGGCGCGGGCGGCCTCCAGGTCGGAGGTGCCGGCCACCGGGCGTATGCCCGCGGCGTCGAGGTCGCGGGGGTTGAAGCCCTGCGCGTGACGGGTCAGGACGCTGATCTCGTCCTCGCGCGAGGGCAACGGGACGGTGAGCTTGAGAAGAAAGCGGTCGAGCTGCGCCTCGGGCAGGGGGTAAGTGCCCTCGTACTCCACGGGGTTCTGTGTCGCGGCGACGAGGAAGGGCTCGGGAAGCAGGCGGGGTGAGCCGTCGACGGTGACCTGTCGTTCCTCCATCGCCTCCAGCAGGGCCGACTGCGTCTTGGGAGGGGTGCGGTTGATCTCGTCGGCGAGCAGGAGGTTGGTGAAGACGGGTCCCTGCTGAAAGGAGAACTCGGAGGTGTGCGTGTCGTAGACGAGAGACCCGGTGACATCACTGGGCATCAGATCGGGGGTGAACTGGACGCGCTTGGTGTCGAGTTCGAGGGAGGCGGCGAGGGCGCGGACGAGGAGTGTCTTGGCGGCACCCGGGACGCCTTCGAGCAGGACGTGGCCGCGGCAGAGCAGTGCGACGACGAGACCGGTGACGGCGGGGTCCTGGCCGACCACTGCCTTGGCGATCTCGGCGCGCAGGGCTTCCAGCGAGTCCCTGGCGCGGTCCGCCTGCTCGGTGGTCTCGGGGGTCGGGGCGCTCATGGGGTGCGTACCTCTCTTTCGAGGGCGTCGAGTTGGTCTGCCAGGTTGATCAGGGAGAGGTCGTCGTCCGGGGCGGGGCCGAAGAGCAGGGCGTGGAAGTCGCGTCCGGCGTCGGGAAGGAGGGCGGAGAGCGCGGGGAGCAGCTTCTCGGCGGAGTGGACGTCGGAGGGGGCGACGCCGAGCAGTGGGCCCAGCCGGGTGCGTGAGGCGGTGCGCAGCGAAGAGGCGGCCCGGTCCCGGGCGTTGGTCTTCCGGTAGAGCCGGGAACGCCCCTCGGTTGCCTCGGAGGCGCGGACGGCCACCGGCAGACGTTCCGTCACGAGGGGGCCGAGGCGCCGGCCGCGCCAGACGGCGGCCAGCACGGCGGCGACGGTGAGTTGGAGGGTCCCCCAGATCCAGCCCTCGGGGACGAGGTCGAGGAAGGTGCTCTCGCCGCTCGCGCCGGCGTCGCCGGCCGGGTCGCCGTCGCCTCCGTCGCCGCGGGGTTCCTCGCTCACGGAGGTGTCGCTGAGCGAGGGGATGTACCAGATCAGTTCGTTTCGTGAACCGAGAAGTTGGAGAGCCAGGGAGGCGTTTCCGTGTTCGTCCAGTCTGTCGTTGTAGAGGAGATTCGGCGCACCGAGCAGGACGGTGTCGCCACCGCCGCTGGTGTTGTCCAGCCGCAGGAGCGTCGGCAGTCCGCCGCTCGGGTAGCAGGCGTCGGCACCGGTCAGATCGGTGCGGTAGCGCTCGCCGCCGAGGTCGGCGTCGCCGGCTCGCCGGGCGGCCGGGTAGGAGCACTGCGGATCCCTGGGCGCGACCCGTGCCGGGGCGTCGGTGTCCACGTCCGGGGCCAGGACGTCCAGGGCGATGGCGTCGGGGGACAGCAGGACGGTGCGTCCCGCGGTCGCCGACATCGTGGCGCGCAGTTCGCGGAGTTGGGGTTCGCTGAGGAGATTCGGGTCCGTGACCAGAAGCGTGGCATCGGGTCCGGCGGCGGCCGTGGCCTGCGGCAGCGAGGTGACCGGGCGGACGGCGACGCCCTCCCGCTTCAGCAACTCGGCCACCGCGCGGCTCCCGGTCGGGTCCACGGACCGGGGATCGAGCCGGCCGTGCCGGCCGCCCGACTGCAGCGCGGCGATGGTGATGCCGGCGACGACCAGCAGGGCGAGCACGGCGAGCAGGCCGCGGGTCCGGGTCCACACCTGGCGTCCGGTGGGGGACAGGGAAGTGGGGGAGGTGGTCGTCATACGGGCTCTCCCGGTGCCGTGGTCTCCAGGGAGGGCTTGGTCCGTTCGATCGCGAGGTCCACGTCGCGCAGGCGCTCGTACATCCCGCGATCGGCGCTGCGGCCACCGTATGTGACGTCGTCGAAGGCCCGGGCGCCGGTGCGGAGTCCGTCGGCGTGCTGGGGCAGCGCGCGTCCCGCTTCGGCAGCGGCCTCGTCGGCGGTGCGACCGGGGCGGGGGGTGAGCAGGGCACGTTCCTCGAGAGCGCGGACGACGGCGCGCAGGCGCTCCTGGACGGCCTGGTTCCACTGGCCGGCCGCCGCGTGCTCCTCGGCCGCCGCCCGGTGCTCGGCGGCGCTGCGGGGGCCGTCGGCGAACAGGGAGTCCGGGGCGGGCGGGGTCCGCTGGGGTTTGCCCAGGCGCCACCACAGGGCGGCGCCCAGGGCGACGACGACCAGCACGATGACGACGAGGCCGGCCGGGCCCCCGGGCCCGCCCGAGAAGCCGTCGAAGAGGCCGGTCACCCAGTCCCAGAAGGCGTCGATGGCCCGCTGGAGCAGGTTGGGCTCGTGCTCCCGGTACACCGGGTCGGAGAGTTCCCGCTCCGCCGCCTCCCGTGCCGGGACACGCGGAGTGTCCACCGGCACCTCACCCCGGACGATCAGCTCGGCCGTCGCCCTCGGTCCCCCCGCCCGCAGCACCGCATCAGCCTCCGGTGGCGCGGGCGCCGCGGGAGTCGGTGCCGTACCCCGGGACGCTGGCGGCGCGGGCGAGTTCGAGGTCGAGTGCCTCGCGGCGGATGCGCTGGTCGACGTAGAGCAGCGCGGCGACCCCCGCCGAGATCGGGTAGGTCACCGAGGAGGCGATGACGGAACCGATGCCGGTGACGATCTGGAAGCTCCAGCCGAACTCCGGGGACGAGTCGCCGAGGAAGTCACTGAGGCTGATGCCGTCCACGGCGAAGGCGGCGATCGTGAACGGAATCGCGATGACCATGCTCACCAGCAGCGTCAGCAGCAGGGTCAGCGCCGTGATGCCGAAGACCCGCCACCAGGAGCCCTGCACCAGCTTGGCCGAACGGCGGAGGGAGGCGAAGACACCCTGCCGCTCCAGCACCAGAGCGGGCGCGGCGAGTGCGAAGCGCACCAGCAGCCACAGCACGACGACGAAGGCCGCGACGGCGCCGAGCACGACGAGCAGCGCTCCGCCGACTCCGCCCAGGAGCACGCCCGGCAGCATGCCGATCGTCATGATCGCGGCGGAACCGACGGGGAGGAGGAAGATCACGCCGAGGAGCAGCGGCAACCGGGGCCGGGCCTCGCGCCACGCCTCGGGCAGCGTGACCGGGCGGCCCAGCACCGAGCGGCTGATCACCACGGTGAGCAGCGCCGTGGTGAAGAGCGTGCCGATCATCGTGATCAGCATGGCCGGACCCATGCCGATCAGGGTGGCCTGCAGGGACTCGAAGGACTGGCGCAGCGCCTCCTCCGGGGAGGCGTCGGGGTCGATCTCCGGCGGGGCGGGCACCAGGTAGCGCTCCGCGAGGATGGCGGCGATCTGGGCGATCACCGAGACGGTGACGGTGACGGCCAGGATCGTGCGCCAGTGCAGCCGCAGCGTCGACACGGCGCCGTCGAGGATCTCGCCGACACCGAGGGGCCGCAGAGGGATCACTCCCGGCTTGGCGGCCGGCGGCGGGCCTCCCCAGCCGCCGCCCGGTGCCCCGCCCCACCCGTGCGCGGGGCGGCTGGGGACCTGCCGGGGACCGGGCGCGGACCACTGCCCCGGGGGCGGCTGCTCCTTGGACCACTTCGGGGAGGGACCGTCGGCGGGTGCGGCGGGGTGCGGGACGCCAGGGTTCTGTCCGCCGGAGGGGTTCTGCCCGTCGGAGGGAGCCGACCCGGGCGAGGCCCAGCCCGGAGTGTCGTTCACGGTGGTCCACCTCATGGATCGGCCGCGGTACCGGCGCTGGTGCCCGGCACGTTCACGGTGTGCGTCCACCCGGAAGGGCGGCTGGTTGGCGCCCATCGTGCCACGAGGCCGGGGGAGGCGGGCGGGGCCCGGTGTCCCCACGGTCCCTTCATTGTCGGAGCCCCACCGGGCAGACTGGTCGAATGGCTGATCAGGGCGTACAGATCACTGCTGGGAAGGTGCCGCCGCGGCTCGCGGTCCTGCGCTGGGACGAGCCGCCGGAGGGCCCGGTCCTGGTGCTTCTCGACCAGACGCGGCTCCCGGCCGAGGAGGTGGAGCTGGTCTGCACGGATGTGCCGGCGCTGGTCGGCGCGATCCAGAGCCTCGCCGTCCGCGGGGCGCCGCTGCTGGGGATCGTGGGCGCCTACGGCGTCGCTCTCGCCGCGGCCCGGGGCTTCGACGTCGACGAGGCGGCCGCACTGCTGGAGCACGCGCGGCCCACCGCCGTGAACCTGGGGCACGGGGTCCGGCTGGCGGCCGGCGCCTACCGGCAGTCCCTGGCCGCGGGCACGGGCCACGACCGGGCCGCCGAGGCCGCGCTGGCCGCCGCGCGGGAACTGCACCGGGCGGACGCGGAGGCGAGCCGGCGGATGGCGGAGCACGGCCTGGCGCTGCTGGAGGAGCTGCTTCCGGGCGGTGGGCACCGGATCCTGACCCACTGCAACACCGGTGCGCTGGTCTCCGGCGGCGACGGCACCGCCTTCGCCGTCGCGCTGGCCGCCCACCGGGCCGGTGAGCTGCGCCGCCTCTGGGTGGACGAGACGCGGCCCCTGCTCCAGGGAGCCCGGCTCACCGCGTACGAGGCGGCCCGGAACGGGATGGCGTACAGCCTGCTGACCGACAACGCCGCCGGGTCCCTGTTCGCCTCGGGGGAGGTCGACGCGGTCCTCATCGGGGCGGACCGGATCGCTGCCGACGGGTCCGTGGCCAACAAGGTGGGCAGCTACCCGCTCGCGGTGCTCGCCCGGTACCACCATGTGCCGTTCGTCGTCGTGGCCCCGACGACGACCCTGGACGCGGCCACACCGGACGGGGCCGCGATCGAGGTGGAGCAGCGTCCGGGCAGCGAAGTGACCGAGCTCACACCCCCTCGGGCGGTCACGGATGGCCAGGTCGGTGGTGGGGTGTCCGTGGCACCCCTGGGGACGCAGGCGTACAACCCCGCGTTCGACGTGACCCCTCCCGAACTCGTGACCGCGATCGTCACCGAGGAGGGGGTCCTTTCGCCGGTCACCGGAGGCGGAATCGCGGAGCTGTGTGCCAGGTCACGACAGGTAACGATTAGCTAATGGGATGATGTCGATTATGAAGGGACGAGTCCTTGTCGTCGACGACGACACCGCACTGGCCGAGATGCTCGGCATTGTGCTGCGTGGTGAGGGTTTCGAGCCGTCGTTCGTGGCGGACGGCGACAAGGCGCTGGCCGCCTTCCGGGACACCAAGCCGGACCTGGTGCTCCTCGATCTGATGCTCCCCGGGCGGGACGGCATCGAGGTGTGCCGTCTGATCAGGGCCGAGTCCGGTGTGCCGATCGTGATGCTCACCGCCAAGAGTGACACCGTGGACGTGGTGGTCGGGCTCGAGTCCGGGGCCGACGACTACATCGTGAAGCCGTTCAAGCCGAAGGAGCTGGTCGCCCGGATCCGGGCCCGGCTGCGGAGGTCGGAGGAGCCAGCGCCGGAGCAGCTGACCATCGGTGACCTGGTCATCGACGTGGCCGGTCACTCGGTGAAGCGGGACGGCCAGTCCATCGCGCTGACGCCGCTGGAGTTCGACCTGCTGGTCGCGCTGGCGCGCAAGCCGTGGCAGGTGTTCACCCGTGAGGTGCTCTTGGAGCAGGTGTGGGGGTACCGGCACGCGGCGGACACCCGGCTGGTCAACGTCCATGTGCAGCGGCTGCGCTCCAAGGTCGAGAAGGACCCCGAGCGGCCGGAGATCGTGGTGACCGTGCGGGGCGTCGGTTACAAGGCGGGACCGAGCTGATATGTCCGGTGGCAGCGTTGCTCCGAAGCCCGGCGAGCCGGGAGTCCGTACGGGGCGGGCTGCCGGACCGGGGCGAAAGCCCGCGCGATTCGGCCGTCTGCTCCAGGACGGTGCGCCCAGCGGGCCGATACCCAGGCTCTTCATGCGCTGGCTGCGGCGGCCCCTGCTGGCCGCGGTCCGCCTGTGGCGGCGCAACATCCAGCTCAGGGTGGTCGCCACCACCCTGCTGATGTCCCTCGGCGTGGTGCTGCTGCTGGGCTTCGTGGTGATCGGGCAGGTCCGCAACGGCCTCCTCGACGCCAAGAGCAAGGCGGCGCAGAGCCAGGCGGCGGGCGGCTTCGCCGTGGCGCAGGAGCAGGCCAACGCGCCGGTCGGCCCCGCGGGCCAGGACGGCTCGCCGACGGGCGGCAGGAACGCCAACTCCTGGCGTTCCGACTTGGTCGTGCAGCTCGCCAGCGGCGGTCAGGGCTCGTACAACGTGGTTGCCCTCAGCGCCGACTCCGAGCGCGAGGGCACCGGCCGCGCCCCCCGCACCTCCGGCCTCGTGGACCCCGCGTCCATCCCCCAGGACCTGCGGGACGCGGTCGGCCAGGGCAGCGGCACCTACGAGACGTATGTCAGCATCCGGTACTGGAACGACGCTGCCGACACGGAGCCGGGCCTCGTCGTCGGCACCCGGCTGAACGACATCGAGGGCAAGCCCTACGAGCTGTACTACCTGTTCCCGCTCGCTCAGGAGGAGCAGTCGCTCAACCTGGTCAGGGGCACCCTCGCCACCGCCGGCCTGTTCGTCGTCGCCCTGCTGGGCGCGATCGCCTGGCTGGTGGTCCGGCAGGTCGTCACTCCGGTGCGGATGGCCGCCGGCATCGCCGAGCGGCTCGCGGCGGGCCGCCTCCAGGAGCGGATGAAGGTCACCGGAGAGGACGACATCGCACGCCTCGGCGAGGCGTTCAACAAGATGGCGCAGAACCTCCAGCTGAAGATCCAGCAGCTGGAGGAGCTCTCGCGGATGCAGCGCCGCTTCGTCTCCGACGTCTCGCACGAGCTGCGCACCCCGCTGACGACGGTGCGCATGGCGGCCGATGTGATCCACGAGGCCCGCAGCGACTTCGACCCGGTCACGGCCCGGTCCGCGGAACTCCTCGGCGACCAGCTGGACCGCTTCGAGTCGCTGCTCGCGGACCTGCTGGAGATCAGCCGGTTCGACGCGGGCGCCGCGGCCCTGGAGGCCGAGCCGATAGACCTGCGCGAGGTCGTGCGGCGGGTCATCGGCGGCGCCGAGCCGCTGGCCGAGCGGAAGGGCTCGCGGATCCTGGTGATGGGCGACGAGCAGCCCGTGGTCGCGGAGGCCGACGCCCGGCGGGTGGAGCGCGTCCTGCGGAACCTGGTGGTCAACGCCGTGGAGCACGGCGAGGGCAAGGACGTCGTGGTGCGCATGGCGGTCGCCGGCGGCGCCGTGGCCGTCGCGGTGCGCGACTACGGCGTGGGCCTGAAGCCCGGCGAGGCGACCCGGGTGTTCAGCCGCTTCTGGCGGGCGGACCCCGCGCGCGCCCGCACCACGGGCGGCACGGGCCTGGGTCTCTCCATCGCCGTGGAGGACGCCCGGCTGCACGGCGGCTGGCTGCAGGCGTGGGGCGAGCCGGGCGGCGGTTCGCAGTTCCGCCTGACGCTGCCGCGCACGGCGGACGAGCCGCTGCGCGGATCGCCGATACCGCTGGAGCCCGAGGACTCGCGGCAGAACCGGGAGCGTGCCCGCTCGTCGGGTGAGCCACCGGCGAACGGGCAGCGGATGACGTCGGTGCCCGTTCAGTCGGCGGCGGAGTTCTCGCGGCTGCCCGCGCAGCAGCGCGGCGCGGCGCCCGTCGGGGTCGACCCGACGGCCCTGCCCGGCAGCGGTGCGAGGGTCGTGGCGCGGCCCGTGGGGGAGCGGGCCGACCGGCCCGCCGAGCAGGTTTCACCGGAGCGGGAGGACACGGGCCGTGGGCGCTGACCGACGAAGGGGGCGCGTGCGGGTGCTGCGTGCCTCGGCGCTGCTCGGCTGCGGCGCCGTGGTCCTCGCCGGCTGCGCGTCCATGCCCGACAGCGGTGACGTGCACCCGGTGAAGGCATCCCAGCGCGGCGACTCGCAGGTGCGGGTGTACGCCGTCCAGCCGCGCAAGGGAGCCACCCCGGACGAGATCGTCACCGGCTTCCTGGAGGCCATGACCAGCGACGACTCCAACTTCGCCACGGCCCGCTCCTATCTCGCCCCGGAGACCTCCAAGCGCTGGCGGCCCGAGGCGAGCACCACGGTCCTTGCGGCCGCGCCGGACCCGGGCGTGCCGATCCTGGGCGGCCGGGACAAGCCGGGGATGAGCTATCCCCTGCTGGGCCGGCAGATAGCGGCGGTCGACGCGCAGCGCGCCTACCAGCCGGTCACGCCGTCCGACTACCGCCGGACCATCCACCTCTCCCAGCAGGGCAAGGACGGGGAGTGGCGGATCGACAGCCTGCCGCCGGGCCTGCTGCTGGGCGCCTCGGACTTCGAGCGCAACTACGTCTCGGTGAACAAGTACTACTTCGCCTCGGGGCGGAGCGTGATGGTCGCCGACCCCGTCTACATCCGTCAGCGCCAGGACCCGGTGACCAGGCAGGACCCCGTCACCCAGGCCGTGTCCGCGCTGCTGGAGGGCCCCACGAACTGGCTGAAGCCCGTGGTGGAGTCCCGCTTCCCGACCGGTACGGCACTCAAGGGCGGCACCCGGTCGCTGACCTTCGACGACCGGAACGTCCTCAAGGTGCCGCTGAACGAGCGGGCCTCGGGGGTGGGCCGTTCCCAGTGCACGAGGATGGCCGCCCAGATCCTGTTCACGCTCAAGGACCTCTCCTCGTCCCGTGTGGAGCAGGTGGAGCTCCAGCGGCGCGACGGCTCCCAGCTCTGTGTGCTGAGCAGCGGCCAGGCCAAGGAGTACGCGCCCGACCACGCGGTCGGCAGCCCGGACAACCAGTACTTCGTCGACAAGGAGCACCGCCTGGCGCTGCTGGAGAGCGGCGCCGCGGAGAGCACCGAGCCGCGGAACGTGCCCGGTCCCTTCGGCGACGGTTCGCTGCCGATGGGCAGCGTCGCGGTCTCCCGTGACGAGCGGACCGCCGCCGCCGTGTCCCGGAACGCCGCCTCCCTGTATGTGTCCTCGATCGTCAACGGCTCCGAGCTGAAGGGCGAGGTCGTCCACAGCCGGGGTGCGAGCGCCGCGAACCGGCTGTCCGCGCCGAGCTGGGACGGCCGGGGCGACCTCTGGGTGGCCGACCGCGACCCGGAGAATCCGGCGCTGATGCGGGTCCCGGACGGCGAGGACACCCCGCAGGACGTCCGGATCGTGCCCGGTCTCGACGGCGCCCGTATCGAGGCGCTGCGGGTCTCGGCGGACGGGGTGCGCATCGCGCTGCTGCTGACCAAGGACGGCAGGACGACGCTGAAGATCGGCCGGGTGGAGCGGCAGGGACCCGCCGACGACCCGGTGGTGACGGTCACCGAGCTGCGTCCGGCCGCGCCCCAGATGGAGACGGTCACCGCGGTCTCCTGGGCGGGGCCGAGCAGGCTGGTCGTCGTCGGCAAGGAGTCCGGCGGGGTGCAGCAGGTGCGCTACATCCAGACCGACGGCTCCACGACCCCCAGCGCCCTGCTGCCGGGTCTCAACCAGGTGCGGGCCGTGGCCGCCTCCGACGACGAGAGCAAGCCGCTGGTGGCGTTCTCGGCGGAGGACGGCATCGTGCGACTGCCCGCCGGGGCGAACTGGCAGACGCTGGTCAAGGAGGGCTCCTCGCCCGTGTACCCGGGCTAGGGCCTGGTCCGCGGGGGTGGCCCTCCGGGGGGTTTTCCACAGGGGTTGGCCGGCCGGTGGCGGGCTGCCACCGTGGAGGGGTGCGCGGGTGGTGGCGGGAGCTCTCCGGTCTGGTCCTGCCGGTCGACTGCGCGGGCTGCGGCCGGTGGCGTACGCGGCTGTGCCCCGCGTGCGGGGGTGTGCTGTACGGGGAGGCGCCCCGGCGGGTGCGTCCCGAGCCCGCGCCGAGGGGGCTGCCGCCGGTGCACGCGGCGGCGGTCTACGGCGAGGCGGTGCGGGCCGTGCTGATCGCGCACAAGGAGCGTGGCGCGACGGGGCTGGCGGGGCCGCTCGGCCGGGCACTGGCCGGAGCGGTGCGGGCCGGTCTCCCGCGACCTGATCCGGACACGGGCCGCCCGGGGCCGGGCGGGGTCGCCGAGGGGCTGGTCCTGGTGCCGGTGCCGTCCGCGCGCCGGGCGGTCGCCGCGCGGGGGCACGACGCCACGCGCCGGATCGCCCTGGCCGCGGCCTCGGACCTGCGCCGGTCCGGGCTTCCCGCGCGGGTCCTGCCGGTGCTGCGCCAGAACCGCCCGGTGGCCGACCAGGCGGAGCTGACGGGCCCCGAGCGGCTCACCAACGTCTCCGGGGCCCTGGGGGTGCGCCGGGGAGCCGAGGCGCTGTGGGCGGGCGCGGCGGTCGTCCTGGTGGACGACCTGATCACGACCGGGGCCTCCCTCGCCGAGGCGGCACGGGCACTGAGTGCCGCGCAGGCGGCCGGATCGTCGCGGTCACCGGGCCCGGGATTCGCACGGTTGAGCGCGGCCGTCGTGGCTCATTCCGAGCCGTTCTCGAAATAAACCCGGAACTGACGCGGAACTCGCAACGTTGCAGGTGGTAGAAGGGCAAAAACCCCTGATCGGAGGTACCTTCGGGTAGCGGGTGCCGAGATCGGCCGCAGCGAGCTATGTTCGGTTGTAGGCACGGCTGATACCGGACCTCGCCGCACGGTTCCGATGTTTCCCGCACGGGATACGGGACAGAGGACATCTCGAAATCGGGTGGGTGGAGATCTTGCCGACTGGGGAGGAGGAGGTGAAAGTCGCCAAGTCCGAGGCCCCGTGACCGTCGGGGTCTGGTGCACAAAGGGAGATGCTCCGCGGCCGATGAGGAGCGGAGCGATCCGGGAACGGAGTTCTGCGTGGACATCGTCGTCAAGGGCCGCAAGACCGAGGTGCCCGAGCGGTTCCGCAAGCACGTGGCCGAGAAGCTGAAGCTGGACAAGATCCAGAGGCTCGACGGCAAGGTGATCAGCCTCGACGTCGAGGTGTCCAAGGAGCACAACCCGCGGCAGGCCGACCGTTCCGACCGGGTGGAGATCACGCTCCGCACGCGAGGGCCGGTCATCAGGGCCGAGGCATCCGCCGGCGACCCGTACGCAGCGCTCGACCTCGCCACCGGAAAGCTGGAGGCACGGCTCCGCAAGGAGCACGACAAGCGCCACGACCGGCGCGGCAACGGACGCCTGACGGCGGCCGAGGTGCCCGATGTGGTGCCCGGCGTCGCCGAGTTGAACGCCAACGGACAGCCCGTCCCCCGGGACGCGGACCAGTCCGTCCCGACCACCAGGATCGGCTCGCTCGAAGTGCAGGGCGAAGGACCGCTGGTGGTCCGCGAGAAGCTGCACACCGCGGCACCCATGACGCTCGACCAGGCGCTCTACGAGATGGAGCTGGTCGGTCACGACTTCTACCTCTTCGTCGACTCCGAGACGAAGCAGCCCAGTGTCGTCTACCGGCGGCACGCCTACGACTACGGCGTCATCCACCTGGAGACCGACCCGCTGGCCGGGACCGAAGCCGGCGGGGCCGGCGGCGCACTCGGCGGCTGACAGCCGTGCGACCGGGATCCTCCGCAGGTGAACAGGGCGGCCGTGCCGTCCGTATCCCCCGCGGGAAGGCCCGCGGCATGACCGGTTGACAGTGCGTCACCCGGCTGTGGTGCCCCTGGAGCGCCGCCCCGTGCGCCCCCAGGGGCACCATCGTGCGACCGCAGGATCCCCGCTCTGTCGTCCGGGCATGAAAGCATGACGTGGAAAGCCAACGGATGCGCGGCGCAGTGATGTTGGCAGACCAGACATGATCTTCGGGCCACGGCCTCAGGGGGAGGAACGATGGCGGACAGCTTCGGGCCGATGCGGAGCGAGGCGGGCCACCCCGCAGTCGTCGACACCGACGCGGTCGCCGGTGTCGATCCGGCGGAGCCCGCCGGGCCCGGCGAGCCGGAGCCGATCCGGGTCCTCGTCGTCGACGACCACGCGCTCTTCCGGCGCGGACTGGAGATCGTCCTCAAGCACGAGGAGGGCATCCTGGTCGTCGGCGAGGCCGGGGACGGGGCCGAGGCGGTGGAGAAGGCGGCCAATCTGCTGCCCGACATCGTCCTGATGGATGTGCGGATGCCCAAGCGCGGCGGCATCGAGGCCTGCACCTCGATCAAGGAGGTGGCCCCCAGCGCGAAGATCATCATGCTGACGATCAGCGACGAGGAGGCCGACCTCTACGACGCCATCAAGGCGGGGGCCACCGGATACCTCCTCAAGGAGATCTCCACCGACGAGGTCGCGACGGCGATCCGCGCGGTCGCGGACGGCCAGTCCCAGATCAGCCCCTCGATGGCCTCCAAGCTGCTCACCGAGTTCAAGTCGATGATCCAGCGCACCGACGAGCGCCGGCTGGTGCCCGCGCCCCGGCTGACCGACCGGGAGCTGGAGGTCCTCAAGCTCGTCGCCACCGGGATGAACAACCGGGACATCGCCAAGGAGCTGTTCATCTCCGAGAACACCGTGAAGAACCATGTGCGCAACATCCTGGAGAAGTTGCAGCTCCACTCCCGGATGGAGGCCGTGGTCTACGCGATGCGGGAGAAGATCCTGGAGATCCGCTGAGGCGGACCGGGCCGCGCCCCCACCCGGGCGCCGCGTCAGCCCAGGGCCTTGACCAGGTCCACCGTGAGTTCGGGCCGGTCCGTCCGCTCCACCCGGACCGTGTCGCAGCCGACCCAGGACGCGGCCTCGCGCAGCGCCCGCGCCATCGGCTCCACGGCCTTCGCCGACTCCAGCGACACCTGCCGCGCCACCAGGGTGGTGCCCTCCCGTGCCGGGTCCACCCGGCCGAGCAGCCGGCCGCCCGAGAGCAGCGGCATAGCGAAGTACCCGTGCACCCGCTTGGGCTTGGGGACGTACGCCTCCAGCCGGTGGGTGAAGCCGAAGATCCGCTCGGTGCGGGCGCGTTCCCACACCAGCGAGTCGAACGGCGAGAGCAGCGTGGTGCGGTGCCGGCCGCGCGGCGCGGTCTCCAGCGCCACCGGGTCCGCCCAGGCAGGCTTGGCCCAGCCCGCCACCCGCACCGGCACCAGCCCGGTGTCGGCGACCACCGCGTCGAACTGCTCGCCCTTGAGGCGGTGGTAGTCCGCGATATCGGACCGGGTGCCCACACCGAGCGCCCGCCCGGCCTGCGCGACCAGACGGCGCAGGCACTCGGTGTCGTCGATCTCGTCGTGCAGCAGAGCCTCCGGAACGGCCCGCTCCGCGAGGTCGTACACCCGCTTCCAGCCGCGCCGTTCGGTGCAGACGACCTCGCCGTACATCAGGGCGCGTTCGACGGCGACCTTGGACGCCGACCAGTCCCACCACTCGCCGCCGTTCTTCGCACCGCCCAGCTCGGTGGCCGTGAGCGGCCCCTCGGCGCGCAGTTGCGCGATGACCGCCTCGTACGCCCCGTCGGGCAGGTCGTGGTGCCACTGCGGCCGGCTGCGGTAGGCGCGGCGGCGGAAGGCGAAGTGCGGCCACTCCTCGACGGGGAGGATGCACGCCGCGTGGGACCAGTACTCGAAGCTGTGGCCCTCGGTCCAGTACGCGTCTTCGACGGTGCGGCGGCCGACGGCGCCCAGCCGTGCGTACGGGATCAGTTCGTGGGAGCGGGCCAGCACGGAGATCGTGTCCAACTGGACCGCGCCGAGGCCCCGGAGCACCCCTCTGACACCACCGCGCCGGTCCGGCGCGCCGAGGAACCCCTGGGCGCGCAGCGCGATACGGCGTGCCTCGTCGGCGGACAGTTCGAGGGCGGCGGGCGGCAGCGTGGTCATGACGGCACCCTACGGGCAGCCACTGACACTCCGGACGGGTCCCGGCGGACTGCCCGGAAGGGCCCCGGGACCGCTACGGAGCCGCCGGCCCCAGGGCCCTCAGACACGGGCCGGGAGATAGGGGTGGGTGCTGGTGAGGTCCAGGTCGGAGGGGAGCAGCGAGCCGATCCAGACGTCCCGCAGGGTGTCCTTGTTCAGCAGGGCGGCCCGCAGCGAGCCCTCCATCCGGAAGCCGGCCTTCTCCGCCACCGCGCGGGAGCCCGCGTTCCCCACCTCGGCCCGCCACTCCAGCCGGGTCGCGCCGAGCCGGACGAAGGCCCAGTGCGACACCGCCGCCAGCGCCTCCGTCATGATCCCCTGCCCGCGGTGCTCCTTCCCGGTCCAGAAGCCGATCTCCCAGGTGCCCGAGAAGGTGCGCAGCGTGACCGAGACCGAGGCCGCCAGCGAGCCCCCGTCCCGCGTCAGCACGGCGAAGGTGCACATCGTGCTGTTCCGCCAGCCGTCCGGGACCATGCGCTCGGTGTACTCGGCGGCGTGGTGCCATTCGTAGGGGGAGGGAACCGTCGTCCACCGCTGGATGTCCGGATCCTGGCAGGACCGGAAGACGGCCTCGGTGTCCCCGGCCGTGAACGTGCGCAGCAGCAGGCGCTCGGTGGTGAGTGTGGTCGGCTCCATGCCCGGGATTGTGGTCGGGGCGGCGGGGCGGCGCGAGCACTTTTGTCCGCTCCCCGGCACCTTCCGCCGCTCCCGCGCGTTCACCTGATGGCGGACAGCCGGCCTCCGTGGCCCCGGACCTCCCGACTCGGCGGGGTCCTCGCTTACGATGGCCGGTGCGGTGGGGCCCACCTGCCGTGCCCGCGCCAGTGTCCACACCGACCCAGTGCCAGGCCCGACCGGCAAGGAGACCAGCCTCAGTGTCCGTCTTCAACAAGCTCATGCGTGCAGGCGAAGGCAAGATCCTGCGCAAACTGCACCGCATCGCGGACCAGGTCAACTCCATCGAAGAGGACTTCGTCGACCTCTCCGACGCCGAGTTGCGGGCGCTCACCGAGGAGTACAAGCAGCGGTACGCCGACGGTGAGAGCCTGGACGACCTGATGCCCGAGGCGTTCGCGACCGTCCGCGAGGCGGCCAAGCGCGTCCTCGGCCAGCGTCACTACGACGTCCAGATCATGGGTGGCGCCGCGCTGCACCTCGGTTACGTCGCCGAGATGAAGACCGGTGAGGGCAAGACCCTCGTCGGTACCCTCCCCGCGTACCTGAACGCCCTGTCGGGCAAGGGCGTGCACCTGATCACGGTCAACGACTACCTGGCCGAGCGCGACTCCGAGATGATGGGCCGGGTCCACAAGTTCCTGGGCCTCCAGGTCGGCTGCATCCTCGCCAACATGACGCCGGCGCAGCGCCGTGAGCAGTACAACTGCGACATCACCTACGGCACGAACAACGAGTTCGGCTTCGACTACCTCCGCGACAACATGGCCTGGTCGAAGGACGAGCTCGTCCAGCGCGGCCACAACTTCGCCTGTGTCGACGAGGTCGACTCCATCCTCGTCGACGAGGCGCGCACCCCGCTGATCATCTCCGGCCCCGCCGACCAGGCCACCAAGTGGTACGGCGACTTCGCCAAGCTGGTCACCCGGCTCACCAAGGGCGAGGCCGGCAACCAGCTCAAGGGCATCGAGGAGACCGGCGACTACGAGGTCGACGAGAAGAAGCGGACGGTTGCCATCCATGAGGCGGGCGTCGCCAAGGTCGAGGACTGGCTCGGTATCGACAACCTCTACGAGTCGGTGAACACCCCGCTCGTCGGCTACCTGAACAACGCCATCAAGGCGAAGGAGCTGTTCAAGAAGGACAAGGACTACGTCGTCATCGACGGCGAGGTCATGATCGTCGACGAGCACACCGGCCGTATCCTCGCCGGCCGCCGCTACAACGAGGGCATGCACCAGGCGATCGAGGCGAAGGAAGGGGTGGACATCAAGGACGAGAACCAGACCCTCGCCACGATCACCCTGCAGAACTTCTTCCGCCTGTACGACAAGCTCTCCGGCATGACCGGTACGGCCATGACCGAGGCCGCCGAGTTCCACCAGATCTACAAGCTCGGCGTGGTGCCGATCCCGACGAACCGGCCCATGGTCCGCATGGACCAGTCGGACCTGATCTACCGCACCGAGGTCGCCAAGTTCGCCGCCGTCGTCGACGACATCGCGGAGAAGCACGAGAAGGGTCAGCCGATCCTGGTCGGTACCACCTCGGTCGAGAAGTCCGAGTACCTCTCGCAGCAGCTCAACAAGCGCGGTATCCAGCACGAGGTCCTCAACGCCAAGAACCACGAGCGCGAGGCCACGATCGTCGCCCAGGCCGGCCGTCGCGGGGCGGTCACGGTCGCCACGAACATGGCCGGCCGAGGCACCGACATCAAGCTCGGCGGCAACCCGGACGACCTCGCCGAGGCGGAGCTGCGCCAGCGCGGCCTGGACCCGGTGGAGCACGTCGAGGAGTGGGCCGCGGCCCTGCCGGGCGCGCTGGAGCGCGCCGAGGCGGCGGTCAAGGCGGAGCACGACGAGGTCAAGGACCTCGGCGGCCTGTATGTCCTGGGCACCGAGCGCCACGAGTCGCGCCGGATCGACAACCAGCTCCGCGGCCGTAGCGGCCGCCAGGGCGACCCGGGCGAGTCCCGGTTCTACCTGTCCCTCGGCGACGACCTGATGCGCCTGTTCAAGGCGCAGATGGTCGAGCGGGTCATGGCCATGGCGAACGTCCCGGACGATGTGCCGATCGAGAACAAGATGGTCACCCGCGCGATCGCCTCCGCGCAGTCCCAGGTCGAGCAGCAGAACTTCGAGACGCGCAAGAACGTCCTCAAGTACGACGAGGTGCTCAACCGGCAGCGCGAGGTCATCTACGGCGAGCGCCGCCGCGTCCTGGAGGGCGAGGACCTGCACGAGCAGGTGCGCCACTTCATGGACGACACGATCGACGCGTACATCCAGGCGGAGACCGTCGAGGGCTTCGCGGAGGAGTGGGACCTCGACCGGCTGTGGGGCGCGTTCAAGCAGCTCTACCCGGTGAAGACCACGATCGAGGACCTGGAGGACGAGGTCGGCGACCGCGCCGGGCTCACCGCGGAGTTCATCGCGGAGTCGATCAAGGACGACATCCACGCGCAGTACGAGGAGCGCGAGAAGCAGCTCGGCTCGGAGATCATGCGTGAGCTGGAGCGGCGTGTGGTGCTGTCGGTCCTGGACCGCAAGTGGCGCGAGCACCTCTACGAGATGGACTATCTCCAGGAGGGCATCGGCCTGCGCGCGATGGCCCAGAAGGACCCGCTGGTCGAGTACCAGCGCGAGGGCTTCGACATGTTCACCGCGATGATGGAGGGCATCAAGGAGGAGTCCGTCGGCTATCTGTTCAACCTGGAGGTCCAGGTCGAGCAGCAGGTCGAGGAGGTCCCGGTGCAGGACGCGGCCGAGAAGCCCTCGCTGGCGAAGGAGCCGGCGGGCGCGGGCCGCCCGGAGATCCGCGCGAAGGGCCTGGAGGCCCCGCAGCGTCCGGACCGGCTGCACTTCTCCGCGCCGACGGTGGACGGCGAGGGCGGTGTCGTCGAGGGCGACTTCGCCAGCGACGGCGGCCAGGGTCGCTCCGACTCCTCGGACGGCATGACGCGTGCGGAGCGCCGCAAGGCGGCGAAGGGCGGCGGTCGCCGCCGCAAGAAGTAGCGCGCGTCTTCCGCGCGGAGCGCGGGCGCGGGGTGCAGGGCCGGACACGGGGTCGTGTTCGGCCCTGCGGCGCGTTCCGGGCGGGTGCCGCGGGTGCCGCGGGTGCGGCCCGGGCGCACGGGGCGGTCCTGGGCGGGGGCGTGTGTCGGCCGCGCGCCCGCTGGGCGGGGATGCGGCCCGGCCCGGACCGCCGGGCGGGCCGGGGTAGAGGGTGGGGGTGCCTGCGGCCCGGCGGGTTGGTTGTGCCTGGGTGCGGACCGGACGCCGGTGCGGACCGGGCCGGGGTGGAGGGTGGGGTGGCTGCGGCTCGGGCTGGTGGTGGGGGCGCCCCGGCCCGCCCCGGGGTGGGGCGGGGTGCGCCCGTGGCCGGGCTGGTGGGGTGCGTGGCCGGGCCCGCCCCGGCGCGTTCCGGGCGGGTGCGGCGCGTTCCGGGCGGGGGCGTGTGTCGGCCGCGCGCCCGCTGGGCGGGGGTGCGCCCGGGCTCGGCCCGCCGGGCGGGGGCGAGCGGAGCGTGGGTGCCTGCGGCCCGGCGGGCTGGTTGTGCCTGGGTGCGGACCGGACGTCGGTGCGGCGGGGGCACGCCGGGACCGGGCCGGGGTGGAGGGTGGAGGTGCCTGCGGCTCGGGCTGGTGGTGGGGGCGCCTCGGCCCGCCCAGGGGTGGGCCCAGGGCGGCTGTGGTGGCCGGGTGGCGACGCGCCCGGCGCGCCGGGCAAGGCAGGTCGGCGGAGGGCTTCGCGTGCCTCGTCGCGCTGCTCGCGCCTGCGTGGCCTGATCGGGCCCCGGACCGAGCTGGCTGGTCAGGGGCTCGGACCGCAGGCTTCCACGAGCCTGGGGAACCCCCTGGGCCGGCACGTGGGCCGCTGGGTGCATGTGTGCCTGTCCGGCACGCACTCGCCTCGGGCCGGACGCAGAGCGTGCCCGAAGGCCCGTGGCTTCGCGTCCAGCGGGGCCGCAGGCCGCTCAGGGCGTTCAAAGGCTCGGGTGGCAGGGTTGGGGCGCGCCCCCGGAGGGCCGCAGGCCGCGCCCGGCGGCCTGAGCGGGTGGGGCGACCTCGGGAGCCATCCGCGTTGATCCGGGACGCAACGGCCTCTCGCGAAGGCGGGGTGCCCCCGGACCTGGACGCGTCCAGGCGGATCCCGCAGCGGTGCCGCACGCCCCGCCAGGCCTCGGCGGAGCCGCCGCCGGACGGACCGGCCCCCGCTGCCCCGGTCCTGCCCGCGGGCGCAGAGCCCGCTGGGCGGGCCGGGGTGGAGCCCGGGCGTTCTGGCTCCTGGAGCGCCCGGAGTCGCACCGAGTATCCCCGGCTGCACCCCCTGCCGTCCGTTGGCCCTCACATGAGGGCCAACGGACGGCAGGGGCGCACCCCCGGAGGGCCGCTGGCCGCCCAGGGCGCTCCTGGGTGGATGCGCCCGCCGAGGCCCGCTCAGCCCGCGCCCGCCGGGCGCGGGCCCGCCCCTGGGAGCCGGGGGTGGGCCGGGCATGCGGCACCCGTGCCCCCAGGAAGGCCGTCGGGCGAACCGAGCGCTCTTGGGCTGCCCCCGGGAGCCGGGCCGGCGTGGCCCGCACGCCCGCTTGGCCCGCACGCCGCTCAGGGTGGTCCTGGCGGGCCCCGGGAGTCCGAGGTGGGGTGGCCCCCGCAGGCCCATGCCCCGGGGCCGCCCGCGCCGAGGGGCCGGGCGGGCGGCCCCGGGCACGGCGGGCCGCGGGATGGCCTCGCCTCCGGGGTCATCCGCGTGGGTCCGGGTCCGTCGGGGCGACGGGGCTGCCGCCGAGTTCGACGGCGGCGCAGCGCCAGCGGAGGTCGGGGCCCTGTTCGAGACGGAAAGCCATGGCCGTGACGCGTTCGCCCCAGCCGATGCGGGCGAACGCCTCGATGACGCCCGGGCCCGGGTGGAACTCGCCGCAGTGGCGGACGACCGGGGCCAGGCGGTCCGCCGGGCACAGGGGTGCGCCCGGGGCGAGGTGGATCAGCTGCTCGTACGCCTCGCCGACCGTGTGCCCGAGCATCCAGTGCACGGGGCGCCGGCCGCTGAGGACCGCGAGCAGGCGGTCCGCGAACCAGTAGTGGGGTTTGTGCTGCCGGGCGCGGGCGCGGGTCAGTGCGGCCGCCGCTGCCGCGGCGGGTCCGCGCTGGTCGTGACGTCCCGCCGGCCGGGTCCTGTTCATGCAGATCGCCCCCGATGGCTGTGGTCCCGGCGCTGATACCGGGAAGTAGCTTCGACGGGGGAACTTCTATGGCGTGCCACCCGGCCCCGCAACGCGCCCCGGGCGGCCCGGGGGAGGTCCCCAGGGTTCACCTATCAGGGTGGGTCCGCCCTTGCGGGCCGGGACCGACACGGGGTCCGCGGGGGCGTCGGGTGGACGCCCGCGGAGCGGGGAGCGGCACCTCGATCGGGGACGCCGCACGTATCCTGAGGGCGCATTTCCGACTACGAAAGCGGCCACCATGCGCGTCTACGTCCCCCTGACCCTCCCCGGTCTCGCAGAGGCGCACCGGGCGGGTGAACTGGGCCCCGGCCCGCTGACCGCGTACGCGGTCACGCCGGGTCTGCGCGAGTGGTACGTCTCCGACGACATGGAGGAGCTGGAGTACGCCGCGCTGAACCGCGCGGCCGCCGCCTCCCTGCGTCTGCTGGCCGGTGTCCCGGACGCGCCCCGCCGCCGGGTGGTCGTCGCCGTGGACGTCCCCGACCGGGACGCCGTCGCCGACCCGGACCAGGTGCTGGACGCGAGCTCCCTCGGCGAGGTCCGGATCGCCTCGGCCGTCCCGCTGGCCAAGGCCGCGGCCGTGCACGCGGACGCGGACGACGCCGTGGCCGACGTCTCCGCCGCCGTGGCGGCGCTGGGAGCCGCGGACCACGGGGACGACGAGGCGCGGTTCACCGTCGACGGCGCGGAGGACCACGAGCTGCTCTGGTTCGGTGTGCAGGAGATCCCGGGCCTCGTCGGCTGAGCGCGCCGAGCGCGCAGCAGAGCGCCCCCGGCCCGTCCCGCCGCGCTGTCCGACCCGGCCGGTAGCGTTGACGACCATGAGGAAGACGGGGAACCACGAGGCCCATCTGGTCTGGGACTGGAACGGCACACTGCTCGACGACATCACCGCGGTCATCGGGGCGACCAACGCCGCCTTCGCGGAGATTGGCGTCGGGCCCGTCACGCTGGAGCAGTACCGCGAGCTGTACTGCGTGCCGATACCCCGGTTCTACGAGCGGCTGATGGGCCGGCTGCCGTCCGAGAGCGAGTGGACGGCGATGGACGAGGTCTTCCACCGGCACTACCGCGAGCAGCGGGCCGCCTGCCTGCTCACCGACGGGGTCGAGGAGCTGCTGCGGGAGTGGCAGCTCGCGGGCCGCAGCCAGTCGCTGCTCAGCATGTACGGCCACGAGGAGCTGGTCCCCGTCGTGCGCGGCTACGGCATCGAGGCGCGGTTCCTGCGGGTCGACGGGCGCACGGGCCCCTCCGGCGGCTCGAAGGCGCTGCACATGGAGCGCCATCTCGCGGCGCTGGAGGGCATGCACCCGGGCCGGACGGTCGTCATCGGGGACGCGGTCGACGACGCGGTGGCGGCCGCGCACGTCGGGGCGCGGGCGGTCCTCTACACGGGGGGTTCGCACAGCCGGGCGAGCCTGGAGCGGGCGGGGGTGCCCGTCGTGGACACCCTGGCGGACGCGGTCGCGGAGGCCCTGCGCCTCGCCTCCTGAGCGCCGCGCCGCGCCGCCCGAGCCGCGCCCGCCCCGGGTCCACGGCCCGCCCGGCCCCGCCCCGGGTCCACGGCACGGACCCGCCCCGCCCGGCCCGGACCCGCCCCGCACGGGCCTTACGTCGCCGGTGCCGTCTCCCGGAGGATCTTCAGGAAGGCCCGCATCCACGCCGCGTGGTCCGGCCACGCCCGCGAGGACACCAGCACCCCGTCGACCACCGCCTCCGCGTCCTGGAAGGAGGCCCCCGCCGCCTGCATGTCCGGCTCCAGGGCCGGGTAGGCCGTCACCCGGCGGCCCTCCATCCCGCCCAGCGCCGCCGTGATCAGCGGACCGTGGCAGATCTGGGCCACGGGCTTGTCCGCGTCGAAGAACGCCTTGAGGATCTTGCGCAGCTCGCCGTCGTTGCGCAGGTACTCCGGCGCCCGCCCGCCGGGGATCACCACCGCCGCGTAGTCCCCGGGGTCCACCTCGGAGAAGGCCAGGTCGGCGGGCCAGGTGTAGCCGGGCTTCTCGGTGTACGTGTCGTAGCCGGGCTCGAAGTCGTGCACCACGAAACGGAGCTGCTTGCGGCTCGGGGCGGCGATGTGGACCTCGTACCCCTCCTCGACGAGCCGCTGGTAGGGGTAGAGGACCTCCAGGGACTCGGCGGCGTCCCCGGTGACGATCAGGATCTTGGTGGTCATGGCTGCTCCCGGTGGTTGGTTGCCATGAGGGCCTGTGTCGCTGTCCAGAGTGTCAAACTTGTGGGCTCTCTTTTGTACACATACGGCTCATGACGTTCCGGGGGGAAGGGACGATAGCCTGGGGGCGTGATCAGCGCGATACGCCCGGGGGGCAGCGAAGCCCCCGCCGGGTACCGCCCGGCCGCTGCCGGGGGAGAGCGCCCGGAGAGCCACCGCGTCCGGGCGACGACTGATCATCTTCTCCGTCCGGCCCGCCCGCCGTATCCGGCGCTCGGCACCCCGGACCTCACACACCGCGGCCTGACGTCGACACCGACCGGACATCCCGCGTCGTGGCGCCCGGTCGCAGCATCTTTCACCTACGTCACGCAACGGCGCGCGACAGGAGCCAGAGGACATGCAGACCAAGCTGGACGAAGCCAAGGCCGAGCTGCTCGCACGGGCCGCCCGGGTAGCTGAGCACAGCCCGGTCGGGGGGAACCTCCCGACCGTGGCCGAGCACGGGGAGCGTCCCGACCGGGACACCGTGCTCTCGTACCTCCAGCGCTACTACCTGCACACCGCTCCCGAGGACCTCGCCGACCGCGACCCGGTCGACGTCTTCGGTGCCGCCCTTTCCCACTACCGCCTCGCCGAGAACCGCCCCCAGGGCACGGCGAACGTCCGGGTGCACACCCCGACGGTCGAGGAGAACGGCTGGACCTGCAGCCACTCCGTCGTCGAGGTCGTCACCGACGACATGCCCTTCCTGGTCGACTCGGTCACCAACGAGCTCTCCCGGCAGGGCCGCGGCATCCATGTCGTGGTCCACCCGCAGGTCGTCGTCCGCCGCGACGTGACCGGCAGGCTGATCGAGGTGCTGCCCGGCGGCACCGGGCTGAAGAAGCTCCCGCACGACGCGCTCACCGAGTCCTGGATCCACGTCGAGATCGACCGCGAGACCGACCGCGCCGATCTGAAGCAGATCACCGCCGACCTGCTCCGCGTCCTGTCCGACGTCCGCGAGGCCGTCGAGGACTGGGAGAAGATGCGCCAGGCAGCGCTGAAGCTCGCGGACGGCCTGCCTGACGAGCCGACCGCGGGCGACGTCCCCGAGCACGAGGTGGAGGAAGCCCGCGAGCTGCTGCGCTGGCTCGCCGCCGACCACTTCACCTTCCTCGGCTACCGCGAGTACGAGCTGACCGACTCCGACGCGCTCGCCGCCGTGCCCGGCACCGGCCTCGGTATCCTGCGCTCCGACCCCCAGCACAGCGAGGACGAGGACCACCCGGTCAGCCCGTCCTTCAGCCGGCTGACCGCCGACGCCCGCGCCAAGGCCCGCGAGCACAAGCTCCTCGTGCTGACCAAGGCCAACAGCCGCGCCACCGTGCACCGTCCCAGCTACCTCGACTACATCGGCGTCAAGAAGTTCGACGCCGAGGGCAACGTCGTCGGCGAGCGCCGCTTCCTCGGCCTCTTCTCCTCCGCCGCGTACACCGAGTCGGTGCGCCGGGTGCCGGTCATCCGCCGCAAGGTCGCCGAGGTCCTCCAGGGCGCCGGTTTCTCGCCCAACAGCCACGACGGCCGCGACCTGCTCCAGATCCTGGAGACCTACCCGCGCGACGAGCTGTTCCAGACCCCCGTCGACCAGCTCCGCGCCATCGTCACCAGCGTCCTCTACCTCCAGGAGCGCCGCCGGCTGCGGCTCTACCTGCGCCAGGACGAGTACGGGCGCTACTACTCCGCCCTCGTCTACCTGCCGCGCGACCGCTACACCACCGGCGTCCGGCTGCGGCTGATCGACATCCTCAAGGAGGAACTCGGCGGCTCCAGCGTCGACTTCACCGCCTGGAACACCGAATCGATCCTCTCCCGTATCCACTTCGTCGTGCGGGTCCCGGCCGGTACCGAGCTGCCCGACCTCACCGACGCCGACACCGAGCGCATCGAGGCACGGCTCGTCGAGGCGGCCCGCTCCTGGGCCGACGGCTTCGGCGAGGCGCTGAACGCCGAGTTCGGCGAGGAGCGTGCCGCGGAGCTGCTGCGCAACTACGCGGGCGCCTTCACCGAGGGCTACAAGGCCGACCACTCCCCGCGCTCCGCCGTGGCCGACCTGGTGCGCATGGAGCAGCTCACCCACTCCGAGAAGGACTTCCAGCTCTCCCTGTACGAGCCGGTCGGCGCGGCCCCCGGCGAGCGGCGCTTCAAGATCTACCGGACCGGTGAGCAGGTCTCCCTCTCCGCGGTGCTGCCCATCCTCCAGCGCCTCGGCTGCGAGGTCGTCGACGAGCGCCCCTACGAACTGCGCTGCGCCGACCGCACCCAGGCGTGGATCTACGACTTCGGTCTGCGGATGCCGCTGCCCGCCGCGGGCGGCGGCGACTACCTCGCGGACGACGCCCGCGAGCGCTTCCAGGACGCCTTCGCCGCGGTGTGGCGGGGCGAGGCGGAGAACGACGGCTTCAACTCCCTGGTCCTCGGCGCCGGGCTCGACTGGCGCGAGGCGATGGTGCTGCGCGCCTACGCCAAGTACCTGCGGCAGGCCGGCTCCACCTTCAGCCAGGACTACATGGAGGACACCCTCCGCAACAACGTCCACACCACCCGGCTGCTGGTCTCCCTCTTCGAGGCCCGGATGTCGCCGGAGCGGCAGCGGGCGGGCACCGAGCTGATCGACGGGCTGCTGGAGGAGCTGGACGGCGCGCTGGACCAGGTCGCCTCCCTCGACGAGGACCGCATCCTGCGCTCCTTCCTCACCGTCATCAAGGCGACCCTGCGCACGAACTTCTTCCAGAGCGCCAGCGGGGGAAGCAAGAACAGGGGCCAGAAGACGCAGGACGGGGGCAACCACGCCTACGTCTCGATGAAGTTCGACCCGCAGGCCATCCCGGACCTGCCGGCGCCCCGCCCGGCCTTCGAGATCTGGGTGTACTCGCCGCGTGTCGAGGGCGTCCACCTGCGCTTCGGCAAGGTCGCCCGCGGTGGTCTGCGCTGGTCCGACCGGCGGGAGGACTTCCGCACCGAGATCCTCGGCCTGGTCAAGGCGCAGATGGTGAAGAACACCGTCATCGTGCCGGTGGGCGCCAAGGGCGGCTTCGTCGCCAAGCACCTCCCGGACCCGTCCGTGGACCGGGACGCCTGGCTCGCCGAGGGCATCGCCAGCTACCGCACCTTCATCTCGGCGCTGCTCGACATCACCGACAACATGGTCGCGGGCGAGGTCGTGCCCCCTGCCGGGGTCGTCCGGCACGACGAGGACGACACCTACCTGGTCGTCGCGGCCGACAAGGGCACCGCCTCCTTCTCGGACATCGCCAACGAGGTCGCCCTCTCCTACGACTTCTGGCTCGGCGACGCCTTCGCCTCCGGCGGCTCGGCGGGCTACGACCACAAGGGCATGGGCATCACCGCGCGCGGCGCCTGGGAGTCGGTGAAGCGGCACTTCCGCGAGCTGGGCCACGACACCCAGACCGAGGACTTCACCGTCGTCGGCGTCGGCGACATGTCCGGTGACGTGTTCGGCAACGGCATGCTGCTCAGCGAGCACATCCGGCTGGTGGCCGCCTTCGACCACCGGCACATCTTCATCGACCCGAACCCGGACGCGGCCACCTCCTACGCCGAGCGCCGCCGCCTCTTCGAGCTGCCGCGCTCCTCCTGGGCCGACTACGACACCTCGCTGCTCTCCCCGGGCGGCGGCATCTACCCGCGCAGCGCCAAGTCGATCCCGGTCAACGCGGCGATGCGCGCGGCCCTCGGCATCGAGGAGGGCGTCACCAAGACGACGCCCGGCGAGCTGATGAAGATCATCCTCCAGGCGCCCGTGGACCTGCTGTGGAACGGCGGCATCGGCACCTACGTCAAGGCGTCCTCGGAGTCCAACGCCGACGTGGGCGACAAGGCCAACGACCCGATCCGCGTCAACGGCGAGGACCTGCGCGTCCGCGTCGTCGGCGAGGGCGGCAACCTGGGCTGCACCCAGCTCGGCCGGATCGAGTTCGATCGCAAGGGCGGGCGGATCAACACCGACGCGATCGACAACAGCGCCGGCGTCGACACCTCCGACCACGAGGTCAACATCAAGATCCTGCTCAACGGCCTGGTCACCGAGGGCGATCTGACCGTCAAGCAGCGCAACCAGCTCCTCGCGCAGATGACGGACGAGGTCGGCGCGCTGGTGCTGCGCAACAACTACGCGCAGAACACCGCCCTGGCCAACGCGGTCGTCCAGGCGCCCTCCCTGCTCCACGCCCACCAGCGCTTCATGCGCCGGCTGGAGCGGGACGGGCACCTTGACCGCGAGCTGGAGTTCCTGCCCAACGACCGGCAGATCCGTGAACTGCTCAACACCGGCCGCGGACTGAGCCAGCCGGAGCTGGCCGTGCTGATGGCCTACACCAAGATCACGGTGGCGGACGAGCTGATCGGGACCTCCCTCCCGGACGACCCGTACCTGCGCAAGCTGCTGCACGCGTACTTCCCGAAGCCGCTGCGCGAGCGCTTCGCCGAGGCGATCGACGCGCATGCGCTGCGCCGGGAGATCATCACCACGGTCCTGGTCAACGACACGGTGAACACCGGTGGTTCGACCTTCCTGCACCGGCTGCGGGAGGAGACCGGCGCGTCGATCGAGGAGATCGTGCGGGCGCAGACCGCGGCCCGGGAGATCTTCGGGCTCGGCGCGGTGTGGGACGCGGTCGAGGCGCTGGACAACAAGGTCGCGGCCGACGTCCAGACCCGGGTGCGGCTGCACTCCCGCCGGCTGGTGGAGCGCGGTACGCGGTGGCTGCTGGGCAACCGGCCGCAGCCGCTCGAACTCGCCGAGACGGTCGCCTTCTTCGCCGAGCGGGTGGCGGAGGTCTGGGACTCGCTGCCGAAGATGCTGCGCGGCGCGGACCTGGAGTGGTACGAGGGCATCGTCGGCGAGCTGACCTCGGCCGGGGTGCCGGAGGAGCTGGCGCT
Source organism: Streptomyces sp. NPDC005805 (assembly GCF_040630445.1). Lineage (NCBI taxonomy): Bacteria > Bacillati > Actinomycetota > Actinomycetes > Kitasatosporales > Streptomycetaceae > Streptomyces > Streptomyces sp. NPDC005805. Next base: position 111,774 of record NZ_JBEXXN010000009.1, on the reverse strand, counting down.
GCGGGTGGCCGGGTTCTCCTCGGCCTTCCCGATCCTGGACATCGTCGCGATCGCGGACCGCACGGGCCAGGCGCCGCTGGACGTGGCCGAGGTCTACTACGACCTCGCGGACCGGCTGTCCATCACCCAGCTGATGGACCGGATCATCGAGCTGCCGCGCTCCGACCGCTGGCAGTCGATGGCCCGCGCCTCCATCCGTGAGGACCTCTACGCGGCGCACGCGGCCCTGACCTCGGACGTCCTGTCCGTGGGCAACGGCACGGCGACGCCGGAGGAGCGCTTCAGGGCCTGGGAGCAGAAGAACGCGGCGATCCTCGGCCGCGCCCGCTCGACCCTGGACGAGATCCAGGGGTCGGACGCGTTCGACTTGGCGAACCTGTCGGTGGCCATGCGGACGATGCGGCAGCTGCTGCGAGCGCACAGCTGACGCGGGGCGCCCGAGTGGCGCGCTCATGACGGTGTGGGGCCGGTCCCGGGCGGGACCGGCCCCGTGCCGTGTGCGGTTCGGCGGGGCCGGGCCCTCGCCCCGGGCGGGTCCGGCCGCGCCGGTGTTCGCGGAGCCGGGGCGGTCTGGCGTCGGCGGCGCGCGGTCAGGGGGGTGTGCCGTGAGGCGCCGGGGCGCGTGTCAGGCGTCCGCGCACCAGGTCGCGATCTCCGTCGACGTGGGGCGGTCCTCGGGGCGGGGCGCGAGGGCCGCGGCGAGGACGGGGCGGATACGGGGCGGGTGGACGCCCAGGTCGGGCGGCTCATGGGCGGTGCCCGCGATACGGGTGGCGATCACGAAGCCGCTGCCCTCCCCGAAGGGGTGCCGGGCGGTCAGGGCCTCCGCCGCGACCAAGCCCAGGGTGAACACATCGGACGCCGGGGTGAGTTCGCGCCCCAGCGCGTGCTCGGGCGACATGTACTTCGGTGTGCCGACCATCCGGCCCGCCGTGGTCAGCGCGGAGGCGCCGTCCGCCGCCCGCGCGACGCCGAAGTCCAGCAGCCAGGGGCCCTCCGCCGTCAGCAGCAGGTTGGCCGGCTTCACGTCCCGGTGGATCAGCCCGGCCGCGTGCACCGCCGCGAGGGCCAGCGCCGTCCCCGCCGTCAGCCGCAGCACCCGGTCGAGGGGGAGCGGGCCGAGGCGGCGCAGGGTCGCGTCGAGGGGCACACCGGGGATGTAGCGGGTGGCGAGCCAGGGGCGTTCCGCCGTGGCGTCGTGGTCCACGACCGGGACCAGATGCGGGCCGTGCACCGAGCGCGCGGCCTCGACCTCCCGGGCGAAACGGGCCCGGAACTTGTCGTTCCGGGCGTGCTCGCGGCGGATCAGCTTCAGCGCGACGGGCAGCCGGCCGTCCCGGCTGCGGGTGAGGTAGACGGTGCCCATACCGCCCTCACCGATCCTGCCCTGGAGCCGGTAGCCCGCGATCTCGCGCGGGTCCTCGTCACGCAGGGGCTCCGGGCCCCGTGGGTCGCCCATCGCGGTCCCCCCTCGCCGACGGCAGCAGGGGAGCCTACCCGCGCGGGGCCCGTTCCGTGCCTCGTGCGGACGCCTCGTACGCGGCGACCACCTCGGCGGCCGGGCCGTCCGCGCGCAGCACGCCCGCCTCCAGCCAGAGGGCCCGGTCGCAGCTCTCGGCGACGGTCGTGTGGTCGTGGCTGACCAGGAAGACGGTGCCCGCCCGGGCGCGCAGTTCCTCGATGCGCCGACGGCTGCGCCGCCGGAAGCGGGCATCGCCCGTGGCCAGGGCCTCGTCGATGAGGAGGACGTCATGGGTCCGCGCGGCGGCGACGGAGAAGCGGAGCCGGGCGCTCATACCGGAGGAGTAGGTGCGCATCGGCAGGGAGATGAAGTCGCCCTTGTCGTTGATCCCGGAGAACTCCACGATCCCGTCGTAGCGTTCGCGGATCTCCCGGCGGGTCATGCCCATCGCCAGACCGCCGAGGACCACGTTCCGCTCCCCGGTCAGGTCCGGCATCAGGGCCGCGTTGACGCCGAGGAGGGTCGGCTGCCCCCGGGTCCAGATCCGGCCCCGCGTGGTGGGCAGCAGGCCCGCGACCGCCTTGAGGAGGGTGGACTTGCCCGAGCCGTTGGACCCGATCAGTCCGATGGACTCGCCCCGCCACGCGGCGAAGCTCACGCCCCGGACCGCGTGGACCTCCCGGCCGCCGGGGACCCGGTAGCGCAGGTGGACGCCGTCGGCGACGACGGTGGGGACGCGCTCGCCGGCGCGGCCTCCGGCGCCGTCCGCGGGTGGGTGCTCGCGGGTGCCGTCCGCTGGGGTGTGCCCGCCGGGGTCAGCCACGGCCGTACCTCTCCTCCGCCTGCCAGAAGTACAGGAACCCGCCAACCCCGGCGGCCAGCGCCCAGCCGGCGGCCGCCGCCCAGACGTGCGGGGGCAGCCGGTCGGCGGTGAACGACTCGATGAAGGCGAAGCGCATCAGGTCGATGTAGACGGCCGCCGGGTTGTAGCGGATCAGGAACCCGACCGCCTCCGGCACCCGGCCGCTCGCCAGCACCTTGTCCACGGACCACATGACCCCGGAGGCGTACATCCAGGTGCGCAGCAGGAACGGCATCAGCTGGGCCACGTCCGGGGTCCGGGCGGCGAGGCGGGCGAGGACCATCGACAGACCGGTGCTGAAGACGGCCTGGAGCGCCAGGGCGGGAACCGCCAGTAGCCAGGTCCATCGGGGGAACTCGCCGAACAGGGCCAGGATCAGCACCAGCGCGCCCAGGGAGAACAGGAGTTGCTGGAGCTGCTGGAGGGCCAGCGCGATCGGCAGCGAGGCGCGGGGGAAGTGGAGCGCGCGGACCAGGCCGAGGTTGCCGGAGATCGAGCGGGTGCCCGCCATCAGGCAGTTGGCGGTGAAGGTCCAGACGAAGACGCCGGTCACCAGGAAGGGCACGAAGTCGGGGACGTCGTCCCCCGTGCCGAGCAGTACACCGAAGATCAGGTAGTAGACGGCCGCGTTGAGCAGCGGGGTGGCGAGCTGCCAGATCTGGCCCAGCCGGGCCCGGCTGTACTGGGCGGTGAGCTTGGCGGTGGCGAAGGCGCCGATGAAATGCCGTCTGGCCCAGAGGCTGCGCAGATACGCGCCGAGGGGCGGGCGGGCGCCGCTCACCGTGAGCCCGTGGCGGGCCGCGAGGGCGGCGAGATCGGACCCGACGGTTCCGGCGGTGCTGTCGGTGGTGTCGGCGGGCTCCGGGGAAGGTGCCGGAAGCGGCGGTGCCGGGGAGGGGGCCGAGGGGGCTGTGGTCACGCGGATCGGCTTTCGGTGCGGACGGCCGGATGGAGGTTCACGACGGGACGATACCGTTTCGTCGCTACGGTGACAGTAGGGCGCTTCGACGTCGGAACGCAACTGTTCCGTCCCGGCCGGTATGCTTCCGGCCATGCCCGCACACCCCGGAACCCCCCGCGAGACGCCCGGCGACGCCCCCCGGCGCGCCCCCGCCGGAGCGGCCGTGCTCCGCGAGGACGTGACCGACGCGATCCGCGCCGCCGTCTTCGAGGAACTCGCCGCGGTCGGGTTCGCCCGGATGTCGATCGAGGGCATCGCGCGCCGGGCCGGGGTGGGCAAGACCGCGGTCTACCGGCGCTGGAAGTCGAAGCTCGCACTCGTCCTCGACCTGGTCTCGGCCGTCGCCGCCGAGGGGCTGCCCGCGCCCGCGACCGGCTCCCTGCACGGGGATGTGCGCGCGCTGCTGGAGGTGGCCGCGCACGCGCTGCGCCACCCGGTGGCCTCCCGGGTCATCCCGGACCTGCTGGTGGAGTCCGCGCGCCATCCGGAGATCGCGGACGCGATCAAGGCCGCCCTCCTCGACAGCCGGCAGGGGGTGGCCGCGGTCGTGGTCCGCGAGGCGGTGGCGCGCGGCGAACTGCCGGCGGGCACCGACCCCGACCGCGCGCTCGACCTGATCGTGGGCCCGCTCTACTGGCGGCTGGCCGTCGTCCGGGGCGAGCTGCCCGCCGGCTACCTGGACGGACTCGCCACCTCCGCGGTGGCGGCCCTCCGCGCCGGCTGACGCCCTGCCCCCGGAGCCCCGCCCGTCCCGCGCACGCCCACGCCCCCGCGGCGGGCCCGGATACCGCGCCCCGGGCCCGGGGAGGCCCCACCCGGCCGGGCTACGTGACACGCGGTGCGCCTTACGGGTGATTCCCGTGCCGTCCCGCGCCCCGAGAACGCAGCGCTGTCAACTCCCCGCCGCGTAAGTGTGTTCATCGGTGCACGTCATCGGCGTTGCCGGTTGCTACGTTCGGCCGCCATGGGTCTGCGCATGCGTACGGGAACCGCGCCGCTCGACGTGCGACGGGCGAGAGCCGTCGTGGTCGTCGTGTCGGTGGCCGCCTTCGTCGCCAAGACGGTCCTCGCCGCCACGACCCGCGGCCCCGCCGACGTCCGGATCTTCGACGCCTTCGCCGCCGTGATCGCCCGCGTCGGCCCGGTGGACGTCTACGCGACCCCGATCCCCGACCAGCCCGTCTACAACCACCCGCCCCTCGCGGGCCTGATGCTCCTCGGCTTCGACGGGCTGGAAGGTCTCGGCATCCCCTTCGGGGGCCTGATCCGCGCCCCCGCCTGCCTGGCCGATCTGGTCTCCGCGCTCCTCGTCCTGGAGATCGTCCGCCGTCGAAGGAGTCCGGGCGCGGCGCTGGCCTGCGCTCTCGGTTTCGCCCTGAGCCCCGTGCTCGTCGCCACCTCCGGCTACCACGGCAACACCGACTCCGTGGCGATCATGTTCATGGTCCTCGCCGCGTATCTGCTGGCCGAGCGCGGCAGGCCCGGGGCGGCGGGAGTGGCCGCCGCGGTGGCGATCAGCGTGAAGCTCGTCCCGGTCGTCGCCGTACCGGCGCTGGCCGTCGCCGCGCTGCGGGCCGGCCGGCCGGCCGCCGTGCGCTTCGGCGCCGGGTTCCTCGCCGTCCTCGCCGTGCTGTGGGGTCCGGCGCTGGCCACCGTCCCGGCGGGCCTGGGGGAGAAGGTGCTCGGCTATGAGGGCGGTCCGTGGCGGCTGTGGGGTCTACTGCGGATCGCCGATCTGGCCGGGGCCTCCGACGGGTTCGTGGCGGGACTGCGCGGGGACTTCCATCTGCTGTTCGTGCTGGCCTGCGCGGGGGCGGGCGCCTGGCTCGCCTGGCGCAGACCGGCGGACCCGGCGTACGCGGTCGCGCTGGCGACGACCCTGCTCCTGCTGCTCAGCACCGGCTCGGCCGTGCAGTACCTGGCCTGGCCCGTGGTCGGCCTCTTCCTGTTCGGGTTCTGGCAGGGCGCGCTCTACAGCGCGGCGGCGGGGGCGGCGGCCGTCGTCGTCTACGCGGGCCCGAGCGCGGTCCGCTGGAGCGACCCCGCGCTCCATCTCGCCGAGGCCGCCTGGCTGCTGCTCGCCCTTGGCATCGTGACCGGGCTGCGCCGGGCCCTGGACCGGCCGCCGGGGCCACGGGAGGACGGGCCGGTGCCGGTCGTCGCCCCGCGCGCCCCGGCGCCGGCCGCGCCCGCCTCACCCGTCAACTGACCCCCGCCCGAACGCCCTTCGCCCGTCCGTTCGCACCCGTCCGTCCGTCGTCCCCCGCTGTTCCCGGCCCCTTGCCGCCGTTCCGCCCGACGCAGAGTGGAGTACGTCCCCGTGATGGAGAGCCCGCCCGAGAGCCCGTTCGGGAGCCCCGGCCCGACCACCGCCGGGGCCGACGCCCCGGGCCCGCACGGGGACCACACCCCGGCCGGGGCCGCCCGTCCCGCCGGTGCGGAGCCCGCCGTGCCCGGGCCCGCGCGGCGGCCCGTCGCCGCCACCGCACCCGCCCCGGCGCACGCCCCCGCACCCGCGCCGGCGCGGGCCCCTGGGACCGGAGGCCCCGCGCCCCGGATCGGCATCCTCGTCGTCGCGTACAACGCCGAGGCCACCCTGGAGAAGACCCTCGACCGCATCCCCCGGGACTTCCTGTCCCGGGTCGCCGAGATCCTGGTGCTCGACGACGCGAGCGCCGACGAGACCTTCACCGCGGGCTGCCGCTGGTCGCAGCGGGAGGGCGTGCCGCCCACCGTGGTGATGCGCCACACCAAGAACCTCGGCTACGGCGGCAACCAGAAGGCCGGCTACGCCCTCGCCGCCGCCCGCGGCCTGGACATCGTCGTCCTGCTGCACGGCGACGGGCAGTACGCCCCCGAGCTGCTGCCCCAGATGGTCGCGCCGATCGAACGCGGCGAGTGCGAGGCCGTGTTCGGCTCCCGGATGAAGCAGCCGGGCGGCGCGCTGCGCGGTGGGATGCCCCTCTACAAGTGGCTCGGCAACCGCGTCCTCACCCGCTTCGAGAACGCCCTCCTCGGCTCCCGGCTGAGCGAGTTCCACTCCGGCTACCGCGCCTACAGCGTCGCCGCCCTGCGCCGGCTGCCGCTGGACCGCAACAGCGACGCCTTCGACTTCGACACCCAGATCATCGTCCAGCTCCTCGACGCGGGCCTGCGGATCGAGGAGATCCCCGTCCCCACCCACTACGGCGACGAGATCTGCCACGTCAACGGGCTGCGCTACGCCAAGGACGTGGTCAAGGACGTCCTGGAGTACCGCCTCGCGCTCAAGGGCTTCGGCACCTGCCCGTGGATTCCCAAGCCCGTGGAGTACGCCTTCAAGGAGGGCGACGGGTCCTCGCACGCCGCGATCCTGCGGATCATGCGCACCATGCCCCCGGGCCGGGTCCTGGATGTCGGCTGCTCCGGCGGGCAGTTCGCGGCCCGGCTGGAGGCGCTCGGGCACACCGTCACCGGCCTGGACTGCGTGGAGGTGCCGGGGGTGCGCGAGCGCTGCTCCCGGTTCGTCCTGGCCGACCTGGAGCGCGGCCTGCCCGCGGAGGCCGGCACCGGCTTCGACTACGTCGTCGCCGCGGACGTCATCGAGCACCTGTCCCGGCCGGAGGCCCTGCTCGCGCAGCTCCGGGACGCTCTGGTGCCCGGCGGCCGGATGCTGCTGTCGGTGCCGAACTTCAGCCACTGGTACTCACGGCTGCGGGTCGCCGCCGGCGCCTTCGGCTACGACCGGCGCGGCATCCTGGACGAGACGCATCTGCGTTTCTTCACCCGCGCCGGGCTGCGGCGGACCGTCCGCGCCGCGGGCTTCGACGAACTGCGGCTCACCTCCACGGGCGCGCCCTTCTGGTCCGTGCTGGGCGCCGGGGCGGCGGCCCGGGTGCTGAGCGCGACCTCCCGCCTGCTGACCCGCGCCCGGCCCACCCTCTTCGGCTACCAGTACGTGGCCGTCCTCACCCCGCACGCGGCGCAGACGATCGTGGCCGGGGAGCACGTCGACGTACAGGACGTCCTCAACCGGCAGTACACCCCGGCGGACGGCCGGGGCGCGGTGGCGGAGCGGCCCCGGGCGGGCGTCTCCCGCTGACCGGGTCCGGAGGGAGGGGGCGGCCGACCCGCCGCCCCCGGCCCCGCGCGCTACTTCACGGCTCCCGCCATCACACCGGAGACGAACTGCCGCTGGAAGGCGAAGAACACCGCCAGCGGAATGATCATCGACACGAAGGCGCCCGGCGCGAGCACATCGATGTTGTTGCCGAACTGCCGTACCTGCTGCTGGAGGGTGACCGTGATCGGCGCGGACTCGGAGTCCGCGAAGATCAGCGCCACCAGCATGTCGTTCCACACCCACAGGAACTGGAAGATCCCCAGGGACGCGATGGCCGGCCCGCCCAGCGGCATCACCACCCGGGTGAACAGCCGCACCTCGCCCGCCCCGTCGAGCCGGGCCGCCTCCAGCAGCTCCCGGGGGATCTCCGCGAAGAAGTTCCGCAGCAGGAAGATGGCGAACGGCAGCCCGAACGCCACATGGAAGAGGACCACCCCGAGGGTCGTCTCGAAGATGCCGACCGCGCCGAAGAGTTCGGACACCGGCACCAGCGCCACCTGCACCGGCACCACCAGCAGCCCCACGACCACCATGAACCACCAGTCGCGGCCCGGGAAGTCCATCCAGGCGAAGGCGTAGCCCGCGAGGGCGCCGATGACGACCACCAGCACCGTGGACGGGACGGTGATCATCAGGGTGGAGCCGAGGGAGTCGGTGATCGCCTCGTTCTCCAGCAGCCGGCTGTAGTTCTCCGTGGTGAGCTGGGCCGGGGCGGTCAGCACCTCCCACCAGCCGCTCTCGGCGATGTCCCCGGGGCTGCGCAGCGAGGAGAGCAGCAGACCGACCGTGGGCATCAGCCAGAACAGCGCGGCGAGCACCAGGAAGACCCGCAGCGCGCCCCCGCCGGTGCGGGTGGCGATCCGGGCCGCGAGGGAGGGCCGCTTCCGGCCGGTCCCGGTCGCCCTCTCCGGCACGGGCGCGGCCGGGACCGGGCTCCCGTCGGTGGTCGTCGTCCCCTCGGCGCTCATCGCCGTGCCTCCCGTCGCATCCGCCGGATGTTGAAGAACATCACCGGCAGCACCAGCAGGAGCAGCAGCACCGCGATCGCGCTGCCGAGCCCCAGGTCCGCGTCCGTGCCGAAGGAGGACCGGTACAGCTGGAGCGCCAGCACATTGGCGTCGTCCTGGGAGGAGCCCGGCGCGATGATGAAGACCAGGTCGAAGATCTTCAGGACGTTGATCATCAGCGTCACCAGGACCACTGCGAGGACCGGGGCCAGCAGCGGGACGGTCACCTTGCGGAAGACCTGCCACTCATTGGCGCCGTCCACCCGCGCGGCCTCCATCAGTTCACGCGGCACGCTCGCGAGCCCCGCCGCGATGAGGACCATCGCGAAGCCCGCCCACATCCACACATAGCTGCCGATGATCGCGGGGGTGACCAGGCCCGGGCCGAGCCAGTTGACGCCGTTGTAGGGCTCCCGGAAGTTCTCCGCGGGCAGCCTCAGCAGGGCGCCCTCCGCCGAGGCGGGCAGGGTGAAGGTGCCGTCGGCGGCCGCCGTGGTCTCGGCGACCACCTCGCCGTCCTTCACCGCCTGCACCGTGATCCCGGGCAGGCCCAGTTCCTTCTGGTCGACGACGTTGGGCCGCCCGCCGCCACCCCGGGTGAAGTCCAGCCAGGCGGTGCCGCCGATCCCGTCGCCGTCCGCCGCCGGGGCCTCGCGGGCCGGTTTCGCGTCGGACGGCATCTTCGCGGGGGCGACGCCGACCAGCGGGAGCCGTACCGGAGTGCCCGCGGTGACGGGCTCCTTGGTGACGTACGCCCCGCCGCCGGCCGCCTCCAGCGGGTGGACGGGCAGCGGCCGGGCGCCGGGGTAGCCGGCCGACTCGTTGAAGGTGTCGTGGACGCCCACCCAGACCGCGTTGGCGACCCCGCGTTCCGGGTCCTGCTCGTAGACCAGCCGGAAGATGATCCCGGCGGCCAGCATGGAGATCGCCATCGGCATGAAGACCAGCAGCTTGAACGCCGTTCCCCAGCGCACCCGTTCGGTCAGCACCGCGAAGATCAGGCCGAGGGCGGTGGCGACCGTGGGGGCGACGACCACCCAGATCGCGTTGTTCCTGACCGCGGTCAGGATGGTGCCGTCGGTGAAGATCTCGACGTAGTTGGCGAACCCGGCGAAGTCGCCGGACCGGTCGAAGAAGGACCGCTGGAGCGAGTACCCGATCGGGTAGACCACGAGCGCGCCCAGCAGCACCAGCGCGGGCAGCAGAAAGGCCACCGCCACCGCTTTACGTGTGCCTGTCACGCTCTTGCGCTTGCCCTCGGGGGGCGCCGGCACCGCCGGGCCCCCCTTCGTCTCGGCAGCCATGCCGTCAGCTCTTGTACGCCTTGGCCGCGTCCGCCTCAAGGCGCTGCTGGGTACCGGCGATGTCCTTCGGGTTCTTCAGGAAGTCCTGGAGCGCCTTCCACTCGCCCTTGCCGGGCGTCCCGCCGAACGACTGCGGCATCTGGTCCGACATGTCGAAGCGGAAGTCGTCCCCCGCGGCGATCAGCGCCTCGGCGATGTCCCGCTGCACGTCGTCCGGGTAGGCGGCGGTGTCCAGGGCCTTGTTGGGCGAGATGAAGCCGCCCGCGGAGGCCGAGATGGCCGCCGCGTCGGGGGAGGCGAGGAAGGTGAGCAGGGCCTGCGCGCCCTTGCTGTCCTTGAGGGCCACGGCCGCGTCGCCGCCGGTGACCACCGGGGCCTCGCCGCCGCCGACCGCCGGGAACGGGAACACCTTGGCGTCCTTGCCGATCTCCGCGTCCGTCTGCGCGATGTTGACCGCCACGAAGTCGCCCTCGAAGACCATCGCGCCCTTGGGGGTGTCCCCGCCGCTGAAGGTCTGGGTGACGGAGGCCGGGAACTCGGTCTGGAGGGCGCCGTCCGCGCCGCCCGCGATCAGGGACGGCTTGCCGAACAGCTGGGCCAGCGTGGTCAGCGCGTCCTTGACGGACGGGTCGGTCCACGGGATCTCGTGCTTGGCGAGCCGGTCGTACTTCTCCGGGCCCGCCTGCGAGAGGTAGACGTTCTCGAACCAGTCGGTGAGGGTCCAGCCGTCCGCGCCGGCGACCGACACCGGCGTCACACCCGAGGCGGAGATCGTCTCGGCGGTGGACAGGAACTCCTCCCAGCTCTTCGGCTCGCTCGCGCCCGCGTTCTCGAAGACCGTGGTGTTGTACCAGACCAGGGACTTGTTGGCGGCCTTGTAGTAGACGCCGTAGGGCGTGCCGTCGACCGCGCCGAGGTCCTGCCAGCCCTGCGAGTAGTTCTTCGCCAGCTGGGCCTTCGCCTCCGGCCCGACGGGCTTGGCCCACTTGCGCTCCACCACCTGCTGGATCGCGCCGACCTGCGGGAGCATCGCCACGTCCGGCGGGCTGCCGCCCGCGATCTTGGTGCCGAGGAAGTTGACGATCGGGTCCTGCGCGGGCACGAAGGTGACCGTGGCGCCGGTCCGCTTCTCGAACTCCTTCAGGACCTTGGTGAAGTTCTCCTGCTCGGGGCCGCTCCAGACGGCGGCCACCTGCACGGTCTCGCCCTTCAGGGACGGCAGTTCGACCGTCGCCTTCGTCTCCTTGCCGGTGCCGTCCTCCGGCGTCCCGGCACCGTCCCCGTCCGATCCGCATCCGGTCAGGGCCAGGGCGCCGATGGCTGCGAACACCACTGCGGCCCTGCCCGTACGAAGAGTTCTGCGCATTGCTGCCCCGTCTCTCCCGTGCGCTGCTGTCCCCTGCGCTGATGTCCCGTGACAGCAGGTCTACGCCCGTCGTCTGGGGCCCGCAATACCGCGATCGCGGGCAACCGGGCTTTCGTGATCGCCTTGTGACGTCGCGTCAGCTCGCGTCGACGGGTGCGGACCGGGGGCGCGCACGGTCAGGGACGCGCCGGGGTGAGCGGGGGCAGCGACTCGGCCGCCACCGAGCGGGCCGCCCGTTCCAGCGCGCTGGCCAGCAGCGCCAGGTCGGTCGGGCCGTTGCCCAGTTCGCGCACCGGGCGGCGGGCCGGCGGGTCGCCCATCCGCTCCCACTCCAGCGGGACGACGGTCGGACGCAGGGTCGCCGTCCGGGGGATGCGGCCGGTGACCCGGCCGCCCTGGAACGCGGTCACCCGGCCGTCCGGGTGCCCGAGCCGGCCCCGGCCGGGCGCCGGGTCGTCCGGGCCCGGTGCGACCGGGGCGGCCTGGAGGACCACCCGCAGCCGGGCGCCCTCGGCGAGGTGGGTGTCCGCCGTGCGGTCGGGCCGGGAGGAGGTCGCGACCAGGTGGACGCCGAGCCGTTCGCCGTCCCGGGCGACGGCCTCCAGGGCGCGGACCACGGACCCGGCCGCAGGGCGCCCCGGGCTGCCGAGCGCGGGGGCCACCAGGGCGTCGAAGTCGTCGACCAGGACGACCAGGCGCGGCAGCGGGCCGGGGCCCGGCGGCCGGGTCCGGCCGCCGGGGCGCAGCCGGAGGGTGCGCGAGGGGGGTGCGTGCAACTCGCCGCGTTCGGCGGCACCGTCCGGGGCCGCCGCGGGGCGGGCGGCGGCCTCGGGGGCGGTGCGAGGGGAGACCAGGTGCTCCGCGACCGTGCCGGGCTGCCCGGCGGGGGCGCCCGGGTGCCGGGTGGGCGTGCCGTGGCGCTCGCCCGCCGTGCGGTGGCCTTCGCTCCCCGTGCCGCGGGCGTGCCAGTCGGCGAAGTCGGTGCCCTCCAGCAGTTCGGCGCGGCGCTTCAGTTCGCCGCCCAGCGCCTGGGCGAAGGCGCGCATCCGCACCGGGTCGCTCGCCACCAGGTGCTCGGTGACGTGCGGGAGTTCGGTGCAGGCGGACAGGCCGTCGCCGCGTTCGCCGCCCGCGCCGTCCACCAGCAGCAGGCCCAGCCGGTCCGGCCGGGCGCCCGCGGCGAGGGACGCGGCCACCGACCGCAGCAGCTCGGTGCGCCCGCTGCCGGGCGGCCCCTCGATCAGCAGATGCGGGTCCTCCGCCGTCAGGTCCACGGTCAGCGGGCCGTGCGGGCCCGCGCCCAGCACGACCGTGCCGTCACCGGCCGAGGCCCAGCGCGCCATCAGGGACGCGGGGGTGGCCCGGGCGAGCCCGAGTTCGTCCAGCAGCCGGGCGGTACGCGGCAGGGCGGACGCACGGCCGGGGTGGGCGGCGGCCGGGCCCTCCGTACGCAGCGGGGCGAGCGCGCGTCCGAAGCGCTCCGCCCAGGCGGGGGAGACGGCGTCCACCGCGCCGACGGTGCCGTGCCCGGCGGTGCGCCCGCCCGCGACGCGCAGCACGCGCAGGGCGGTCGCGACGTCACCGCTCAGCAGGGCGACCGCCCCGCACTCGCGGAACGGCAGCGAGACCTGGCAGGCGGACTCGTAGGTCGCGGCGACGGGGGAGAGGGGGGAGGCGGCGGCGGTCTCGGCGAGGCACACCAGATGGACACCGGCGGCCGGGCCGGCCCCGGCGAGCCGGGCGGTCGTCTCGCGCAGGGCGGCGGAGCCGGGGTCGCCGTCCACGACGACGACCGTCCGGGGGCCGGTGTGCCGGGCGGCCGCCTCGGCGACGGCGGCCGGGTCCGCGCTGGGCCAGCCCAGGCCGAGGGGCCCGTCGTCGAGCCGGCGGGTCAGCTCGGCGGTGCGGGCCTCGGCCTGGTCGCGATCGAACGCGAGCAGCAGCCGGCAGTCCTGGCCGTGGGCGGGACGCACCTGCGGCAGCCAGCCGAGCCAGGCCCATTCGGCGCGCCGCTCCTCGGTGGTCCGGGCGCGGTCCGTGCTGATGAGCACGATCTCCAGCTCGGCGGGCGAGTGCAGCGCGGCGAGCTGGGCGACGACGGCCCGCGCGAGCCCGGCCAGCCGGGCCCTCGGCCCGGCGAGCCCCAGCGACCCGGCCTCGCGCAGGGCGACGGTCACGGGCACGGAGGGCAGCTCGGCGCGGTCGGCGGTGCCGAGGCGCAGCACCAGGGACTCGGGGTGGCCCCCGTCCCGCTCCCACAGCCTCGGGCCCGGCCCGAGCGCGGTGAGCAGCACGGCGGCGGGATCGGGCCACCGCTCGACGCCGCCCCCGCCGCCCTCGGCCACGACGGGCGCGGCCACGGCCTCGGCCCCGCCGCGCTCCTCCCGCCCCCCGGCGAGCCGCCGCGCCCACGCGCCTATGCCGCGGCGGCGGCGGGCGGGGGTGCCGTTGCCCCCGCCGGGGGCGGGGTCGTCGGCCGGGTGGTTCACACGGGGTGCGTCGGCTTCAGCGCCGGGGGCGGGATCGCCGGGACCGCGCCGTTGGCCGGGCGCGCCGTTGCCCCGGCCGGGGGCGGGGTGGTTCACATAGGGTGCGTCGGCTTCAGCGCCGGGGGCGCCGCCGCCTGCGGGGCGGGCCACACGGGGTGCGGCCCTCCCGGGAGCGTGCCCCTGGTCGGGCGCGCCTGCTGCGGCGCCGGGCGCATCGCCGTCTGCGGGGCGGGCCCAGTCCGGGGTGCCGTCCGGGTGGGGGCCTGGCTGCCCCGGGTGGTGCGTGGCGTGGGGGTCGCCGCCGGCGCTTCCCGGGCGCGCCCGGCCCGGGGCGCGGCCCGCGTGGCCCTCCGGCGCGCCGGGGGGCGTGAAGCCTTCTTGCGGGGTGGCGCCGGCGCGCCCGCCGCCCTGCTCGGGCGCGCCGCCCGGGTCTGCCGTGCGGGCCCAGCGGGGGAGCTGGGCGGAGGACGCGAAGCCTCCGTGGGCCCCGGCCCCGGGGCCCTGCCCGTGCGCACCGCCGCGCAGGGACGCGCGAGGTTCCGTTCCTGAGCCTCCCGGCCCGGAGAGCCCGTCCGTGCCGTGGGTCCCGGGACCACCGGACCCCTGCCCCGAGGGGCCCGAGCCATGTGATCCACCCGCGCCCGGGGTGCCGTACTGCCCGTGTCCGGGGCGGCCGCCCATGGCCGGGTCCCCGGCCGCCGAGCCCGAGCGGGACGCGCCTCCCGCAGGACCGTCGCCCTGGCCGGGCAGGGGCCCTGCGGAGTCGGCCGACCCGGCCGTGCCGTGCCGACCGGTTCGGCCACCGGCCTCGGCCACCCCGGGCCCGGAGCCCGGATCGGCCTGGCGCGGGGCCGGGAAGCCCGCCCGGGGCGCGGTGCCCGCAGCCCCGCCGCCGGCGTCCTGGCCGGGCCACGCCCCTCCCTCGGCGCGCGGTACCGCCGGGCCGTGCCGACCCGTTCGGTCACCCGGGTCGCCGAGGGGCGGGGGACCCGCAGAGCGCCCGGTCTCGGTCGCGCCGGGCCCGAAGCCCGCCCGGGGCGTGGTGCCCGCAGGGTCCTGGCCGGGCCGGGACCCTCCGGCCGCGCCCGGAACCGCCGTGCCCTGCCCGGCCGGGGTCGGCTGCACGCCCGGCCCCGCCGCCCCCGGTGCGTACTGGGCCGGGACACGGGCCCCGGGTGCGCCCGGGTCCGGTACGGCGGGGGCGCGGAGGACGCGCAGGTGGCCCTCGCCGTCCGCCGCCGTCGGAAGGGGGGTCCCGCGGCCGGAGGCCGTCAGGCGGAGGGTGGACTCGCCGACGCGCAGCAGCGCCCCCGCGCCGAGGCGGACCGGGCGGGTGCCCACCGGGGCGCCGTCCAGGGTCGTGCCGTTGGTGGAGCCGAGGTCCGCGACGGTGACCCGGCCGTCGTCCGTGACGGTCACCTCGCAGTGCAACCGGGAGACGTCCGGGTCGTCCAGCGGCACGTCCGCGTCGGCCGAGCGGCCCACGCTGATCCGGCCGCCGTGCAGCAGATGCACCCCGCCCGCGTCGGGGCCGGCGACGACATGCAGCTCCGCCGGGATCTCCAGGGCGTGCGGCTCGTCCTCGGCCGGCGCGTTCAGGCAGAGGACCGCGCCGTCGAGCAGCGGCGGCTCGCCGAGGGTGCTGCGCTGGAGGTCGAGCCGTTCCCGGCCCGCGTAGAGGACGACGGCGCCCGAGGCGTCCGGGCCGGCGACGGCGGAGGCGAGACCCGAGGCCACCGCCGCCAGCGCGGTACCCGCGGGGGCGGTGACCAGCACGTCGCAGGCCCGCCCCGCCGGGGCGGACTGCCCGCCGCGCGGCGCGAGCACCGTGAGCCGGATCTGCATCGCCGTCAGCAATCCCTTCTGCGCGCGGTGCCCGGCAGAGGGAGCGGCTGCCCCGATCGCCCCCACCCGGCAGGTGTCGCACGAGCCCGCCACCGCCCCGGACCGCCCGCATACGCGTGCACGCCCGGGAGGCACCCCCCGTGCGGCTCTGTGCTGAGGGCATCCTTGCACCTGTCGCCGACAACACGCCCGGCCCCCACCCATAAGTGATCTTGAATGGTCGGCTCTGGGCGCAAAAGTGCCTGCTGGGAAACGAACGGGGGACGAGCCGGACATCGGCACGGCACGGACACGGCCCGCACGTGGCCCGAATCCGGCGCGGACGCGGCCCGCACGTGGCCCGAATCACGAACTTCGTCGCCTTTGGGCGCGGCAACCGTCTGTGCGGCCCTCGCGTCTCCCTTCGAGCAGGGACGACCGGGAAACTGGTCCCGCCGGGGCCGCCGGTGATCCCTTCCCCGGCATTACAGTGGGCCGGACACCGGGCGGCCGTCAGGATCAAAGGATCATCGGCGGGCCCGGTCCAGTGAGATCCATGTGAGACCCCGATCAGCAGGGAGCGCGACGTGCGGCCGGTAGGCAGCAAGTACCTGCTCGAGGAGCCGCTCGGCCGCGGCGCCACGGGCACCGTCTGGCGAGCGCGCCAGCGGGAGACGGCGGGCGCCGAGGCGGCCGTCCCCGGCCAGCCCGGCGAGACCGTCGCGATCAAGGTCCTCAAGGAGGAGCTGGCCAACGACGCGGACGTCGTGATGCGCTTCCTGCGCGAGCGCTCCGTCCTGCTGCGGCTCACCCACGAGAACATCGTCCGGACCCGGGACCTCGTCGTCGAGGGCGATCTGCTCGCCCTCGTGATGGACCTGGTCGACGGCCCCGACCTGCACCACTACCTGCGCGACAACGGCCCGCTCTCCCCGGTCGCCGCCTCCCTGATGACCGCGCAGATCGCCGACGCCCTGGCGGCGAGCCACGCGGACGGCGTCGTGCACCGCGACCTGAAGCCCGCGAACGTCCTGCTCAAGACGGACGCCGAGGGCCGGATGCACCCGATGCTGACCGACTTCGGCATCGCCCGCCTCGCCGACTCCCCGGGCCTGACCCGCACCCACGAGTTCGTCGGCACGCCCGCGTACGTCGCGCCGGAGTCCGCCGAGGGCCGGCCGCAGACCTCCGCGGTCGACATCTACGGCGCGGGCATCCTGCTGTACGAACTGGTCACCGGCCGCCCCCCGTTCTCCGGCGGCAGCGCCCTGGAGGTGCTGCACCGGCACCTCAGCGAGGAGCCCCGGCGGCCCACCACCGTGCCCGAGCCCCTGTGGACCGTCATCGAGCGCTGTCTGCGCAAGGAGCCGGGGGAGCGGCCCAGCGCCGAGAACCTGGCCCGCGGGCTGCGCACGGTGGCCGCCGGCATCGGCGTCCACGCGGGCGCCGCCCAGGTGGACGCGGCGCTCGCCGTCGGCGCCCTGCTCGCGCCCGACCCGGCGCCCGCGCCCGTCCCGGACACCCCCGGCGCGGCCGACCCCACCCAGGTGCTGCCGAACACCGGCGCCGGCCGGGGCCCGGCCGGCGGCCCGCCCGCGTACGACCCCTCCGCGGCGACGAGCGTCATGCCGCAGACCGGCCCGGGCGGCGGCGGTGCCGACCCCACCTCCGTCATGCCGCCGGTCCCGCCCGGTGCCGGGCCCGACGACCCGCACCCGTGGCAGTCCCAGCTCCGCGCCGTCCGGGACCGCAACGAGCAGACGCAGATGCAGTACCTGGACCCGGACCAGGACCCGCTGCGCCGCCGTCCGCAGCGCCGGCCCCAGCAGCAGCCGCAGCAGCCGCCCCAGCGGCAGCAGCAGTACGCGCCGGCTCCCCAGCCCCAGCCGTACCAGCAGCCGCGGCAGCCCCAGCGGCGCCAGCAGCCGCCCCCGCCCCAGCCGCAGCCGTACGCCCCGGCTCCGCAGCCCTACAACCCGCCGCAGCAGCCGCAGCCCCCCGCGCCCCGGCCGCCGCGCGAGCCGCGCCGGCGGAGCGCCAACCCGGTGCGCATCCCGGGCCTGGGCTGCCTCAAGGGCTGCCTGGTCATGATCGTGCTCTTCGTCATCGGCGGCTGGCTCATCTGGGAGCTGACCCCGCTGCAGGGCTGGATCGCGGAGGGCAAGAGCTACTGGGACGCCATCGGTGACGGCATCGGCAAGGTCAGCGACTGGTTCTCGCAGCTCGGCGAGGCCCAGAAGACCGCGGACGAGGTCACCAACCCGCAGTAGGCGGGCCAGGAGGTGTCACGGCCCCCGGCGACCAGTGGTCGCCGGGGGCCGTCCCTGTGCGCGCCCCGTCCCGCCCGGCGCGCGCCTCCGGACGGGCGACTTGGTGGATTTGTCGACTTCTCCGGGCTGATTTATCCCGCAGAAGTGAAGGTCGGCGACATCCGGGGCACACAGCTCCCCGATGCCCGCGTAGGTTGTGGGGTGTTTCTCAGGGCAACGCCCGCCGCTGAGGGAGCAGTCAGGGAGCAGTCTTGGCACGGAATATCGGCAGCCGGTACACGGCCCACCAGATCCTGGGACGGGGAAGCGCCGGCACGGTGTGGCTCGGGGAAGGGCCCGAGGGGCCCGTGGCCGTCAAGCTGCTGCGTGAGGACCTGGCCTGCGACCAGGACCTCGTCGGCCGCTTCGTCCAGGAGCGCACCGCCCTGCTCGGCCTCGACCACCCCCGGGTCGTCGGCGTCCGCGACCTCGTCGTGGACGGGAACGACCTGGCGCTGGTCATGGACCTGGTCCGCGGCACCGATCTGCGCACCCGGCTGGACCGCGAGCGCCGGCTCGCCCCCGAGGCGGCCGTCGCCATCGTCGCCGACGTGGCCGAGGGGCTGGCGGCGGCCCATGCCGCCGGGGTCGTCCACCGCGATGTCAAGCCGGAGAACATCCTGCTCGACATGGAGGGTCCGCTCGGCCCCGGCGGGGCGCACCCCGCCCTGCTGACCGACTTCGGCGTGGCCAAGCTGATCGACACCCCGCGCCGCACCAAGGCCACCCGCTCCGCCGCCGGCGCCCCGAACGCCTCCGGGATCATCGGCACCCCCGACTACATCGCCCCCGAGATCGTCGAGGGCCTGCCGCCGCGCGCCGCCGTGGACATCTACGCGCTGGCGACCGTCCTCTACGAGCTGCTGGCCGGCTTCACGCCCTTCGGCGGCGGCCACCCCGGCGCGGTCCTGCGCCGCCATGTCACCGAGACGGTCGTCCCGCTGCCCGGCATCCCGGAGGAGCTGTGGCAGCTCCTCGTCCAGTGCCTGGCCAAGGCCCCCGCCTCCCGGCTGCGCGCCTCGGAGCTGGCGCACCGCCTGCGGGAGCTCCAACCGCTGCTCAAGGGCATCCCGCCGTTGGACGTCGACGAGCCCGACGCCGAACCGGCCGAGGAGCCGTACGAGGACGCCTCCCCGGACGCCCCCGCCCCGCAGCGCCGCCGGGGCTCGGTCCCCCTGGTGCCCGGCGCCGCGCCCGCGGACGCCAACCGCGACACCCACACCTCGATGCGCGTCCCCGCCCCCGACGAGCTGGCGGGCGGGGCGCACGGCACGGCCCGCGCGCCCCGGACCCCGGGCCAGCGCCGCCCGGGCTCGGCCCGCAACCGCCCGGCGTCCGTGCGCCGGCGCCGGATCACCCTGGGCGTCGCGGCGATCGCCGTGGCGGCTGCGGTCGGTGTCGGCGGCTGGTTCGCGGTGAGCGGCGACGAGGACGGGCCGGCGCCGGAGGACACCCGGCAGTCCGCCCCGGCGGAGCCGTAGGAGGCGTCCGGCGGATCGGGTCCGGACACCTCCCAGGCCCGGGCCGAGCCCCCGCGCGGGGCGGATGCTCCGGGGCCAGCACGGGACACTCCGTGCAGCCGTTACGCTGGACCCGTGGCAGTCGTCGATGTTTCCGAAGAGCTGAAGTCCCTCTCCTCGACCATGGGGTCGATCGAGGCCGTCCTGGACCTCGACAAGCTGAGGGCAGACATCGCCGTGCTCGAGGAGCAGGCGGCGGCACCGTCCCTGTGGGACGACCCCGAGGCGGCGCAGAAGATCACCAGCAGGCTTTCGCACCTGCAGGCCGAGGTGCGCAAGGCCGAGGCCCTGCGCAGCCGGATCGACGACCTCGAAGTCCTCTTCGAGCTCGCCGAGGCCGAGGACGACCCGGACACCCGCGCCGAGGCCGAGACCGAGCTGGAGTCCGTGCGCAAGGCGCTGGACGAGATGGAGGTCCGCACCCTCCTCTCCGGCGAGTACGACGAGCGCGAGGCCCTGGTCAACATCCGCGCCGAGGCCGGCGGCGTCGACGCGGCCGACTTCGCCGAGCAGCTCCAGCGCATGTACCTGCGCTGGGCCGAGCGGCACGGCTACGGCACCGAGGTCTACGAGACCTCGTACGCGGAGGAGGCCGGCATCAAGTCGACCACCTTCGTGGTCAAGGCCGCGTACGCGTACGGCACCCTCTCCGTGGAGCAGGGCACCCACCGCCTGGTGCGCATCTCCCCGTTCGACAACCAGGGCCGCCGCCAGACCTCCTTCGCGGGCGTCGAGGTGCTGCCGGTCGTCGAGCAGTCCGACCACGTCGAGATCGACGAGTCGGAGCTGCGCGTCGACGTGTACCGCGCCTCCGGCCCCGGCGGCCAGGGCGTGAACACCACCGACTCGGCGGTGCGCATCACGCACATCCCGACCGGCATCGTGGTCTCCTGCCAGAACGAGCGCTCCCAGATCCAGAACAAGGCGAGCGCCATGAACGTCCTCCAGGCGAAGCTGCTTGAGCGCCGCCGCCAGGAGGAGCAGGCCAAGATGGACGCCCTCAAGGGCGACGGCGGCAACTCCTGGGGCAACCAGATGCGTTCGTACGTCCTGCACCCGTACCAGATGGTGAAGGACCTCCGCACCGAGTTCGAGGTCGGCAACCCCCAGTCGGTCCTGGACGGCGAGATCGACGGCTTCCTGGAAGCGGGAATTCGCTGGCGCAAGCAGCAGGAGAAGTAGCAACTCGCTTTGTCGACAAGGGAACTGCCGCCCCCGGGGCGGCAGTTCCCTTTTATGTCACAGTTGCATCCGGCAGGTCAGTCAACTGACTTCATATCGGACATCGCGCCTGCTAACGACCTTGACGCCCCTTCGGAAACTGGGAAAGCTGGCGTGCGGCATGCGTGTTCGCGGGGCGCGTGTGAAACGGGGGCGGAGTTGACACCCCTGGGTCTGCTGCCCCGGACGGTGCCCTGATGACGATGAGCTACTGGGGGTAGCAAACACATGACGAAGAAGACGCGGATCCGTGTCGCGCGCATAGCCGCCGGCGCCGTGATCGCCGCGGGTGCGTCGCTGACGGCCGCCGGTGCGGCGCAGGCCTTCGGCCTCAACGCCGAGGCCGAGGTTGCCGGCATCGAGATCGAGGCCGGCCTGGGCGTCAACGACACCGAGGGTCCCGGCGACCCCGGTGACGACTGCGAGATCGACCCCACCCTCTGTGAGCCGGACCCGACCAACGGTGGGGCGAACGGTGACCCGACCAACGGTGGCGCCAATGGTGACCCGACCAACGGTGGGGCGAACGGCGATCCGACCAACGGTGGCGCCAATGGTGACCCGACCAACGGTGGGGCGAACGGTGACCCGACCAACGGTGGCGCCAATGGTGACCCGACCAACGGTGGGGCGAACGGCGACCCGACCAACGGTGGGGCGAACGGCGACCCGACCAACGGTGGTACCTCGGGTGACGCGACCGGCGGTGGCGACAACGGCGGCACCGCCACCGGTGGCGGTGACAACGGCGGCACCAGCACCGGTGGCTCCGGCACCGACCCGAACGGTGGTGTGATCGACGGTGACGCCACCGCCGGTACCGACACCGACAACGCCGGTTCCCAGCCGGTCGAGCAGGGCGAGGCCAAGGAGGAGCTGGCCGAGACCGGCGCCGCCGAGACCACGTTCCTGCTGCTCGGTGCCGCGACGATGATCGCCGGTGGCATCGGCTTCCGGATGCTGCCGCGCCTCGTCGGCGGACGCACCGTCGCCTAAGGGCTACGCGCGGTCACGCGGGTGACAGCGAGGAAGGGCCCGGAGTGCCGAGCACTCCGGGCCCTTCCCGGTGGTTGGAGGGGGCGGTCAGGCGGCCAGCAGGGCCACCGCCGCGACCAGGATCACCAGCAGGGCCAGCAGCGCCACCGGGTTCAGCCCGGCGAAGGGGGCCTCCTGCTGGAGGCGCTCACGGTTGGCGCGGCAGACCGGGCAGCGGCCCTGAGCCACCGGGGCGGCGCAGTTCCCGCACACCAGTCGGTCGTACGTCATGCGCCTTCCTCCTCCCGCGCGCCGGAGCCGCAGGCGCGGACCGTCAGCACATTCCTCTCCCCACAACGTGCGGGGAAACGCGACTGTTCCCCTACCACTGTGCCAGCTCACGCGCTTTTCGGCGCGCCCCGCCCGGTTCGTACCCCTCCCGTGACCGGGTGAGGGGCGACGGGGGCGGGCCCAAGAAGGGATATAACGGTCAAGCCGGGACCGTGACTGCGCGGCCGACGCGGGTTCGCGTATGGTCACGCTCACCTACTCCCGGCGACCCGTGGTGCACCCGTGATCCGATTCGACAACGTCTCGAAGACCTATCCCAAGCAGAACCGACCTGCCCTGCGTGATGTCTCCCTCGAAGTCGAGAAGGGCGAGTTCGTCTTCCTCGTGGGGTCGTCGGGTTCCGGCAAGTCGACCTTCCTGCGGCTGCTGCTCCGCGAGGAGCGCGCCAGCCAGGGCATGGTCCACGTCCTCGGCAAGGACCTCGCGCGGCTCTCCAACTGGAAGGTGCCGCACATGCGCCGCCAGCTGGGCACCGTCTTCCAGGACTTCCGGCTGCTGCCGAACAAGACCGTCGCGGAGAACGTGGCCTTCGCCCAGGAGGTCATCGGCAAGCCGCGCGGTGAGATCCGCAAGGCCGTGCCCCAGGTCCTCGACCTGGTCGGCCTCGGCGGCAAGGAGGACCGGATGCCCGGCGAGCTGTCCGGTGGTGAGCAGCAGCGCGTGGCCATCGCCCGCGCCTTCGTGAACCGCCCGATGCTGCTCATCGCCGACGAGCCCACCGGCAACCTCGACCCGCAGACCTCGGTCGGCATCATGAAGCTGCTCGACCGGATCAACCGCACCGGGACGACGGTCGTGATGGCGACCCACGACCAGAACATCGTCGACCAGATGCGCAAGCGCGTCATCGAGCTGGAGAAGGGCCGACTCGTGCGTGACCAGGCCCGCGGCGTCTACGGCTACCAGCACTGAGCCCGGACAGACTGAAAGGCTGAAAGCACGCCATGCGCGCCCAGTTCGTCATGTCGGAGATCGGTGTCGGTCTCCGTCGCAATCTCACGATGACCTTCGCGGTCGTCATCTCCGTCGCCCTGTCGCTGGCCCTCTTCGGCGGTGCCCTGCTCATGCGTGAGCAGGTCAACACGATGAAGGACTTCTGGTACGACAAGGTCAACGTCTCCATCTTCCTCTGCAACAAGAACGACGCGTCCACCTCGCCCCAGTGCGCCAAGGGTGCCGTCACCGCCGCGCAGAAGAAGCAGATCGAGTCCGATCTGAAGGCCATGAACCTGGTCGAGACCGTCCAGCACGAGTCGGCGGAGCAGGCGTACAAGCACTACAAGGAGCAGTACGGCGACACCCCGATCGCCTCGACGATCACGCCGGACCAGATGCAGGAGTCGTTCCGGGTCAAGCTGAAGGACCCGGAGAAGTACAGCGTGGTCGCCACCGCGTTCGCCGGCCGGGACGGTGTGCACTCGGTCCAGGACCAACGGGACATCCTGCAGAACCTGTTCGGGCTGATGAACGGCATGCGGATCGCCGCCCTGTGCGTGATGGGCCTGATGCTGGTCATCGCGATGATGCTGATCGTCAACACCGTGCGGGTGTCGGCGTTCAGCAGGCGGCGGGAGACCGGGATCATGCGGCTGGTGGGCGCGTCCAGCTTCTACATCCAGACGCCGTTCATCGCGGAGGCCGCCGTCGCGGGCCTGCTGGGCGGCGCGGTCGCCTGTGTGATGCTGCTGGTCGGGCGGTACTTCCTGATCGACAACGGGCTGGCGCTCGCCGACAAGATGCAGCTGGTCGACTTCATCGGCTGGGACGCGGTCCTCACCAAGCTGCCACTGGTCCTCGCGATCGGTCTGCTGATGCCCGCCGTTGCCGCTTTCATCGCATTGCGCAAGTACCTGAAGGTGTGACATGCGCCCCGGGCGCCGTACGGTCAACGTCCGTACGGCGCCCTTCGCTTGTCCTAGACTCGTCGCCATGTCAGGTCCTGATCGTCCCGATCCGTGTCCCCGGCCCCACGGCATCCGCCGCGGGGCGGCCCTGACCCTGGTCTTCGCGACCGTGCTCGCCACCGCGGCGGCCACCGGGGCCCTGCCCCGGGACGAGGCGGAGGACCCCCCGCGCCCGCTGGAGGCGCGCGCCGCGGCGGCCACCGTCGACCGCGAGGACGTGGCCCGGGCCGCGGCCGAGGCGATGGCGGACGGGAAGTCCGGGACCGCCGCCGCCGAGCAGTTCGTCAGCCGCAGCGGCGACCGCTGGGGGGCCGTCTACGACCGCCGGGAGTACGAGGAGTTCGAGAGCGCCCTCGACGGCGAGTACTCCGGTGTCGGCCTGGGCGCCCGCCGCACCGGCGACGGACGCCTTGAGGTCTCCCAGGTGCGGGAGGGCGGCCCCGCCGACCGGGCGGGTGTCCGCGCCGGTGACGGGCTGCGGACCGTCGACGGCGTGGACGTGGCCCGCCGGCCCGTCACCGAGGTCGTGGCCCTGCTGCGCGGCGCCGAGGGCACCGCGGTGGAGCTGGGGCTCCAGCGGGACGGCCGGAAGTGGACCGAGCGGCTCACCCGGACCCTGGTGACCACCGAGTCGGTGCGGGTCCGCCGGCTCGACGGGGACACCGTGCTGATCAAGGTCGAGGCCTTCACCAAGGGCTCCGGCGAGCGGGTCCGCCGGGCCGTGCGCGGGGCCCCGGAGGGCGCGGGCGTCCTCCTCGACCTGCGGGGCAACGCGGGCGGGCTGGTCTCCGAGGCCGTGAGTGCCGCCTCCGCCTTCCTGGACGGCGGCCTGGTCGCCACCTACGACGTCCGGGGCGAGCAGCGGGCGCTGTACGCCCAGCCCGGCGGCGACACCGGCCGGCCCCTGGTCGCCCTGGTCGACGGCGGCACCATGAGCGCGGCCGAGCTGGTCGCGGGCGCCCTGAAGGACCGGGGCCGCGCGGTCACCGTCGGCAGCCGCACCTTCGGCAAGGGCTCGGTCCAGATGCCCAGCGAGCTGCCGGGCGGTTCGGTGGCCGAGCTGACCGTCGGCCACTACCGCACCCCCGCCGGGCACCATGTCGACGGCCGGGGCATCGCACCGGACCTGCCCGCCTCCGAGGGCGCCGAGCGGCGGGCCCGGTCGGTATTGGGTGGCCTCAGGGGTGCCTCCTAGTGCGAAAATGACCGCACTATGGCAAAGGAAAAAGGGCGCAAGCTGATCGCGCAGAACAAGAAGGCGCGGCACGACTACCTCATCATCGACACCTACGAGTGCGGTCTCGTGCTGACCGGCACCGAGGTGAAGTCGCTGCGCCAGGGGCGGGCGTCGCTGGCGGACGGCTTCGTGCAGATCGACGGCGGCGAGGCGTGGCTGCACAATGTGCACGTCCCCGAGTACAGCCAGGGCACCTGGACCAACCACAGCGCGCGGCGCCGGCGGAAGCTGCTGCTGCACCGCGAGGAGATCGACAAGCTGGAGTCCAAGTCCCAGGAGACCGGTCACACGATCGTGCCCCTGGCGCTGTACTTCAAGGACGGCCGGGCCAAGGTCGAGATCGCGCTGGCCAAGGGCAAGAAGGAGTACGACAAGCGGCAGACCCTGCGGGAGAAGCAGGACCGCCGCGAGACGGACCGGGCGATCTCGGCGGCCCGCCGCAAGCAGCGCGCCTGACCGCCCGGGGCCGCGCCCCGGCGGAATACGCTGGCATCGTCGTGCGTTGGTCACGTACGATGGCATCGCTCCTGGCGACAGGGGTTTGTCAACTCAACATGGGGATGATCGGTTTCGACAGCGGCTGTCGAAGCAGGGGAAGCGTGTCGAGGAAGCGGCAATGATCTCGTTAACCATATGTCGCAACCAATAATCGCCAACACCAAGCGCGATAACTCCGAAGCCTTCGCCCTCGCTGCCTGATAAGCAGTAGAGACGAACCTTCACTCATGGAGCGTCAGCCCGGGGGTGTTCCCGACCCGGATCCTGGCGTCAACCAGGGAACTAAACCTCTAGGCCCGGTCACGGGGTCGAGAGGGAAACCAAACAGTGACTGAGCCCGTCGGAGACTTGTCCGCGTGATCTCCGGGGCTGAGAAAATCGCAGCGGACTGCACACGGAGAAGCCCTGTTTCCGCACCGTTGGACGCGGGTTCGATTCCCGCCATCTCCACCGATGGGGTCCGGGGGCGCGAGCGCCCGGCCACCCCGTATCCCATGTGGGCGAAGGCCCGCCGGTTCCGACCGGCGGGCCTTCGTCATGTCCGCCTCCGTCATCTCCGAAGAACCGGAGAACCGGAGAATTCCCGGCTCCGGCACGACGGACGCCGTCGCGGCCTTCTTTGCGGCTCGTTTGTTCTTGTCCCGATATCGGGTGGATAGCATGGAATCTGTCTCGGGGGCCACGATCACCCCAGCCTCATGAGGAGGCGGTTCCTGTGACGGCGACAGCGCACGGCAACCGGTCCGTTGTCGACGAACAGCAGTTGAACGAGCTTCTCGGACAGGCCGTCACCGATATCGGCGCCGCGATGAACGGCGTACTCGTCCAGCTCGGGGCAGACCTCGGGCTGTGGTCCGCTCTCGCCGGCGCGGGCCCGACGACGGCGGACGGCCTCGCGGAGCGCACAGAGCTGCCCGCACCCTGTGTCGGGCAGTGGCTCGCCGCCCAGGCGGCGAGCGGCTATGTCGAGTACGACGCGGCGGACGACACCTTCACGCTCTCGCCCGAGCAGGCGTTCGTCTTCGCGGACGAGAACAGCCCCGCCTACGTGGTCGGCGGCTACCACATCGTGTCGTCGCTCTACCGCGACCGGGAACGGCTCGCCCGGGCCCTGCGGGAAGGGCACGGGTTCGGATGGGACGAGCACGACCCGGAACTCTTCCTCGGTACCGAGCAGTTCTTCCGGCCGGGATACCGGGCGGGCCTCGTCGCCGAGTGGATTCCCGCCCTCGACGGTGTCCAGGAGAAACTGACCGCCGGTGCCACGGCGGCGGACATCGGCTGCGGCCACGGGGTCTCCACCGTCCTGATGGCGGCGGCCTACCCGGCGTCCACCTTCCACGGCTTCGACTACCACCAGGCGTCGGTGGACCGGGCGACCGCGCTCGCGGCCGACGAAGGGGTGGCGGGCAACACCGCCTTCGCCCGGGCGTCGGCGGCGGACTTCCCGGGCCAGGGGTACGACCTCGTCTGCTTCTTCGACTGCCTGCACGACATGGGCGACCCCGTGGGAGCCATGCGGCACACCCGCGAGACGCTCGCCGAGGACGGGACGGTCATGCTGGTGGAGCCGTTCGCCAACGACGCCCTCGCGGACAACCTCAACCCGGTGGGCCGGGTCTACTACGCGGCGTCCACGGTGATCTGCACCCCGTCGTCGATGGCCCAGGACGTGGCCGCCTGCCTCGGCGCCCAGGCCGGGGAGAAGCGGCTGCGCGAGGTTGCCGAGGAGGCGGGATTCAGCCGGTTCCGCCGCGCCATGGAGACACCGTTCAACCTGGTCTTCGAGGCCCGTCCCTGAGCAGCCCGCCTACCGCTCACCCCGCCTACCGCTCACCCCGCCTACCGCTCAGCCCGCCCGCAGCTCGGAGACGGGCTGCGCAGCCCGTGCGCCGCTCACCCCGCCCGCCGGGTCCCGGCCGTGGCCGCCGCCGCCGTCAGGGCCAGGGCCGCCGCCGTGACCGGGACGGTGTAGCCGGTCGCCGCGCCCAGGTGCTCCACCACCCAGCCGCCGGAGGCCGAGCCCGCCGCGATACCGCCGAGCAGGGCGGTCACCGCCAGGGTCATCCCCTCGTTGGCGCGGCCCGCCGGGGTGAGGCGCTGGATCTCCGTCATGCCCGTCACCATCGTCGGGGCCGTCGCCATACCCGCCAGCAGCAGGGCCGGGGCCAGGGCCCACACCGTGCCCGTCCCGGCCGCGGCCAGCAGGGGCAGGGCCATCAGGGCGGTCATCGCGGCGAGGCAGCCGGTCAGCCCGGCGGCGCGCCGCACCCGCCCGTACACCAGCCCCGCCGCGCAGGAGCCGGCCGCCTGGAGGGCGAGCACCGCGCCGCCCGCCGGGCCGTCGACGTACGCGAGGGTGACCACCTCCATCGACCCGAAGACCGCGCCGGTCGCCAGGAACACCACCAGTAGCGGCCGCATCCCCGGTGCCCGCAGTGGCGCGGGGCCGGGTGCGGTGCGCGAGACCGGCGGCTGCGTGGAGCGCTGGGCCGTGAACAGCAGCACGCCCGTCAGCAGCAGCAGGGACGCAGCCAGGGTGCCCGCCTCCGGGAAGAGCGCCGAGCAGAGCAGCGCGGCGAGGACCGGGCCGAGCATGAAGCACAGCTCGTCGACGGCCTGCTCGAAGGCGTTCGCCGTGTGCCGGGCCGCCGGGTCGTCGCGCAGCAGATGCGCCCAGCGGGCCCGGGACATACCGCCGGTGTTGGGGCAGGTCGCGGTCGCGGCGTACGCGGCGAACAGGGTCCAGGCCGGGGCGTCCGCGCGCACGCAGAGCACCAGGGTGAGATGACCGAGGACCGCCAGTACGGTCGCGGGCACGGCGACCCGCGCCTGCCCGTACCGGTCGACCAGCCGGGCCGTCCACGGCGCGACCACCGCGGTGGCCGCGAGACCGGTCGCGGTGACCGCCCCGGCCAGCGCGTACGACCCCCGGGTGCCGGCGATCATCAGGATCGCGCCGACGCCGAACATGCCCATCGGCAGGCGGGCCATCAGGTTCCCCGCGGTGAAGGCGCGGGTCCCGGGGATCGTGAAGAGACGGGCGTACGGGCCGGGAGGCCGGGTGCGGCCGCCACCCCGCCGCGCGAGGAGCCAGGTACGGCGCGGTGGCCGCCGGGGCGGTCTGCGGGGTGGCCGGTGCAGGGGGCCGCGCAGCGTGCCGCCCCGGGACGGCGGGCCGTCGGGGGTGTGGCGGGGGACGAAGGCGGGGTGGCCGGGGGTGATCGCGGGCAGGACGGAGCGGGCCCCTGCGGGCCGGGTGGTCTGCGGCATGCCCCCTACCCTGGCCGCACCCGGCCGGGACGGTCCAACACCTGGTCGGTGGCCATTCACGCACCTGTGTTGTTGAATGCACCGTGCCCCGAGACCTGGACCCCCGGCTGCTGCGCGCCTTCACCGCCGTCGCGGACGAACTCCACTTCACCCGCGCCGCCGCGCGTCTCTTCGTCGCCCAGCAGGCGCTGAGCCGGGACATCCGCAGGCTGGAACGGGAGCTGGGCACGGAACTCTTCGTACGGACCACCCGCCAGGTGACCCTGACCCCGGACGGCGAACGCCTGCTGCCGTACGCGCGGCGGGTGCTGGCCGCCCAGGACGATCTGCTCGCCGCGGCCGACGGGAGCGCCCGGCCCCTGCTCGTCGACCTCAACTCGCCCGGCCTGATCTCCGGCCGGGTCCTGGACCGGGCGCGCGAACTGGCCCCCGACTGCGAGCTGATGGCCCGCTACGAGAGCGGGCTGTCCGGCGCGGCGGCGGAGATCCTCGCCGGGCGGATCGACGTCTCCTTCGGCCGGGTCGCCGGGCTCGCCCCCGAGGTCCGCGCCCTGCTGGGCCATCAGCCCGTCCGGCTGGAGCCGATGGCGGTGCTGCTGCCCGAGGACCATCCCCTCGCCGCGCGGGAGACCGTGCCGCTGGGCGCGCTCGCGGGCGAGCGGGTCTACGCCGGGGCGGGCAATCCGCGCACCCGGGAGTGGACGGAGTACGCGGCGCTGCTCTTCGCGGGCCGCGGTATCGAGCTGTCGCCGCCCTCGCCGATGGCGGTCGGCGCCGAGGAGTTCCGGCGGATCATGGCCCGGAGCCGGCATCCGGTCCTGGCCGTCGTGGACTTCCCGCCGATGCCGGGTGCCGTGCTGCGCCCGCTGAGCGACCCGGTGCCGCTGTCGCCGGTGTCCCTGGTCTGGCGGAAGGGGCTGCGCCACCCGGCACTGGACGCGCTGCGGGCCGCCGCGGGCGAGCTGGCGGCGGCGGAGGGCTGGCTCGCGGAGCCGCCGGGCGCGTGGCTGCCGGACACCGACCGGGCGGTGATGGCGGGCGGGTGACGCGGCGGGGTAGGCTCGGGGGCGCGCGCCTGACCCGGCGCGCGGGAAGGGGCCGGGCCCTCACCGCCGGGCCCCGCCGCCCGTGAGAGCAACGTTCCGCACCGGTCACCTGTGGCCACCGGGGCCGAAACGCGCCGTCCCTAGCGTCCCTCCCACGACCGGACACACGGACACGCAGATGCACAGGTGGAGGCACGCGATGGCAGGCCGTTGGATCGAGCACTGGGACCCCGAGGACGAGGCGTTCTGGGAGGCGAAGGGCGAGCGGATCGCCCGCCGCAACCTCGCCTTCTCCGTACTGAGCGAACACATCGGCTTCTCGATCTGGAGCCTCTGGTCCGTGATGGTCCTGTTCATGGGGCCCGAGTACGGCATCGACCCCGCCGGGAAGTTCTTCCTGATAGCCACCGCGACCCTGGTCGGCGCCGTGATCCGGGTGCCGTACACCTTCGCCGTCGCCCGCTTCGGCGGCCGGAACTGGACGGTCTTCAGCGCCCTGCTGCTCCTGCTGCCCACCGTGGCGGCCTGGACCGTGATGGAACCCGGCACCTCCTACGCCACCTTCCTGCTGGTCGCCGCGCTCACCGGGGTCGGCGGCGGCAACTTCGCCTCCTCCATGACCAACATCAACGCCTTCTTCCCGCTGCGGAAGAAGGGCTGGGCCCTCGGCCTCAACGCGGGCGGCGGCAACATCGGTGTCCCCGTGATCCAGCTCGTCGCCCTGCTGGTCATCGGCACGGCGGGGGCCGCGCACCCCCGGCTGGTGCTCGGCGTCTACCTGCCGCTGATCGTCGTCGCCGCGCTCTGCTCGGCGCTGTGGATGGACAACCTCGCCCCCGTCCGCAACGACACCGGCGCCGCCAAGGAGGCCATCCGGGACGGGCACACCTGGATCATGGCGCTGCTCTACATCGGCACCTTCGGCTCGTTCATCGGCTACAGCTTCGCCTTCGGCCTGGTCCTGCAGACCCAGTTCGGCCGGACACCGCTCCAGGCCGCGTCGCTCACCGTCATCGGCCCGCTGCTCGGCTCCCTGATCCGGCCCGTCGGCGGGCTGCTCGCCGACCGCTTCGGCGGCGCCCGGATCACCCTCGGGAACTTCCTCGCCATGGCCGCCGCGACCGGTGTGGTGATCGCCGCCTCGCTGGCCGAGTCGCTGCCCGTCTTCCTCGTCGGCTTCATCGCCCTGTTCGTGCTGACCGGCCTCGGCAACGGCTCGACGTACAAGATGATCCCCGGCATCTTCCAGAACAAGGCGCTGGCCCGGGGCATGACGGGCGAGGCGGCCGCCGCGTACGGGCGCCGGCTCTCCGGGGCCGCGATGGGGTTCATCGGGGCGATCGGCGCGGTCGGGGGCCTCGCCATCAACCTCGCGTTCCGGCAGTCCTTCCTCACCGCGGGCACCGGGACGGCCGCCTTCGTCTCCTTCCTCGCCTTCTACGCCCTCTGCTCCGTGGTGACCTGGGCGGTATACCTTCGCCGGCCGGCCGCCGCACCCGCCGCAGCGCTGGCGGACACCGGGGACGAGCCGCTCGGCGCGCCGGAGACGGAGCCCGCCTACGCCCGGGTCTGACCGGGACCGCACACGGGCGCACCGGCGGGCAACACGCCCGCCACACCGCGTAACAACCGGGAAATACCGCCGATCCGGGCCCGTCACGCGCCTTTGACAGGCTCGGCGGCCAGTTCAGCGCACCTCGGGGCCGGCCGGTCCGCCGACGGACCGGCCGGCCCCGAGGGCGATCCGGGTGGAGTACCTCCAGTGGGGACGACCGAGATGCACGACCACGGCCAACCGCACGGCCCGCTCGCGGGCTTCACCGTCGGCGTCACCGCCGCCCGGCGGGCCGACGAGCTCGGCGCGCTGCTCCGGCGGCGCGGCGCGGCGGTGCTGCACGCGCCCGCGCTGCGCATCGTGCCGCTCGCGGACGACACCGAACTCCTCGCCGCCACCAAGGAGATCATCGACCGGGTGCCGGACGTCGTCGTCGCGACCACCGCGATCGGCTTCCGCGGCTGGGTGGAGGCGGCGGACGGCTGGGGGGTGGGCGAGGCCCTGCTCGACCGGCTGCGCGGGGTCGAACTCCTCGCCCGGGGGCCCAAGGTGAAGGGCGCGATCCGGGCGGCGGGCCTGACCGAGGAGTGGTCGCCGGCCTCCGAGTCGATGGCCGAGGTCCTGGACCGGCTGCTGGAGGAGGGCGTCGCGGGCCGGCGGATCGCCCTCCAGCTGCACGGGGAACCGCTGCCCGGCTTTGTGGAGTCCCTGCGGGCCGGGGGCGCGGAGGTGGTCCTCGTCCCCGTCTACCGCTGGATGCCGCCGGAGGACATCGGTCCGCTGGACCGCCTGCTGGACCAGGTGCTCGGACGGGCCCTGGACGCGGTGACCTTCACCAGCGCCCCGGCCGCCGCGTCCCTCCTCTCCCGGGCCGAGTCCCAGGGGAAGCTGGCGGAGCTGGTGCGCGTGCTCGACCACCAGGTACTCGCCGCGTGCGTCGGGCCGGTCACCGCGCTGCCGCTCCAGGCCGCGGGCGTGAACACGGTCCAGCCGGAACGCTTCCGCCTCGGCCCGCTCGTGCAGCTGCTCGGCGCGGAACTGCCCGCCCGGGCGCGGGCGCTGCCGGTGGCGGGCCGGCGGGTGGAGATCCGCGGGCACGCGGTCCTGGTCGACGACGAGCTGAGGCCGGTGCCCCCGGCGGGCATGGCGCTGCTGCGGGCCCTCTCCGAGCGTCCCGGCTGGGTCGTCTCCCGGGCCGAGCTGCTGCGTGCGCTGCCCGGTTCCGGCCGCGACGAGCACGCCGTCGAGACCGCGATGGCCCGGCTGCGGACGGCGCTGGGCGCGCCCAAGCTCGTCCAGACCGTGGTCAAGCGCGGCTACCGGCTGGCCCTGGACCCGGCGGCGGACGCCAAGTACGACGCGAGCGCCTGAGCCGTACGCCCGGCGCGGTCCGGCCTCGGGCAGCGGGCCCGGCCCGGTCCGGTCCGGCCCGCGCGTACGTGGCCGTGCCGCGCGTACGTGGCCGTACGAGGGGTTCCGGGGGTGGCGCGGGGGAGGCACCCTGAAGGGGAGACCCGGCGGCGACCCGACTCAGGCGGTGACAGGAACATGACGTCCGGTACCGGTGAGCGCGGTGAGCGCGGTGAGGGCGGCGCCCCGCCCACCAAGTCCGGTGCCCGGTGGCGGTTCGACTCCGGACGCGTCTGCCTCGACCTCCTCGCCACCGCGCCGACCCCTCCCGCGCCGACCCCTCCCGTGCTGGCCCCTCCCGCGCCGGTCCCCACCGCGGCCGCCCCCGGTGCCCCGCCCGCCCCCGAACCCCTCGCCGAACCGGGCGCGTTGGCCCGGTGGCTGCTCGGCGCCGGGCTGGTCCCGCCCGGCACCCGGCTGCCCGCCCTCGGCCCGGACTGGACCGGTGCCTTCGTCGAACTGCGGCGATCCGTGGACCAGTTGGTGACCGCCGCCCTCGAAGGGCGCTGTGTGGAGAGCGCGCTGGAGACCGTCAACGCCCTCGCCCAGGGCCCGCCACCCCGCATCCGCGCCGTGCCCGACGGACACGGCGCGCTCGTCCGGGCGCTGAGCGCCGCGCCCACCCGGGAGACCCTGCTCGCCGCCGTCGCGCGGGACGCCGTGGAACTGCTCACCGACCCCGTCGGCCGGGCCCGGCTGCGCCGTTGCGCCGGGGAGGGGTGCGCCCGGGTGTACCTGGACACCTCGCGCGGGCGGCGGCGCCGCTGGTGCTCCAGCGAGGTGTGCGGCAACCGCGAGCGGGTGGCCCGCCACCGCCGCCGCGCGACCACCCCTCCGGCGGCCGCCGCCCCCTCCCGTAAAAGATCTTGAACTTTCCCGTGCTCGCGTTGAGTGATCCTCCGGCCGGACCCGTAGATGAGAGGGACAAGCAGTCAGCCGTCCAGATCAGGGTCTCGACCGGGAGGTTCAGGTGCGCAAGGATGCCGCCGTGGCCGATGACCGTCCGCAACGGGCCCGCCATCGCGCGGAACAGCCACGCATCGACACCTCCGTCCCCGACGAGGAGTTGATGCGTGCGCTCTACCGCGAACACGCCGGACCGTTGCTCGCCTACGTACTCCGTCTCGTCGCCGGCGACCGCCAGCGCGCGGAGGACGTCGTGCAGGAGACGCTCATCCGTGCCTGGAAGAACGCCGGCCGGCTCAATCAGGCCACCGGCTCTGTCCGACCCTGGCTGGTGACGGTCGCCCGGCGCATCGTCATCGACGGCCACCGCAGCCGGCAGGCCCGGCCGCAGGAGGTCGACCCGTCGCCGCTCGAGGTCATGCCCGCGGAGGACGAGATCGACAAGGCGTTGTGGCTGATGACGCTCTCGGATGCGCTCGACGATTTGACGCCCGCACACCGGGAAGTACTGGTCGAGACGTATTTCAAGGGGCGTACGGTCAATGAGGCGGCCGAAACGCTCGGCATACCCAGCGGGACCGTGCGGTCCCGTGTGTTCTACGCACTGCGTTCCATGAAGCTCGCACTGGAGGAGAGGGGGGTATCGGCATGAACGGGTACGAGCGGTACGAATCCTATGAACAGGAGTCCGTGCACGACGCGGTCGGTGCGTATGTGCTCGGCGTGCTCGACGAATCGGACGCCTCCGCCTTCGAGGCGCATCTGGCGGGCTGCGACATCTGCGCCCACCACCTGGACGAGTTCTCCGGGATGGAGCCGATGCTGGCGATGCTGGCCGACGCCCCCGCCCCGGCGCCGCCGCAGAACCTCTACAGCCTGCCCGGCGCGGCCGACTTCCCGCCCCCGCGCCCCGCGCCCGTGGTGCCCACCTCACCGAGCCCCCGGGTCCTGGGCGGCCTGCTGAACGAGGTGGCGGCCAAGCGCGCGGCCAAGCGCCGCCGCGGGATGTACGTGATCGCCGCCGCGGCGGCCCTGATCATCGCCGGCCCCGCGGTCGCGGTCGTCGCCACCTCCGACGACGGCGGCGGCACCACCCAGGCCGCCGACCCGCACCCGACCAGCCCCGCCGAGGACGCCTTCTTCCACCACATGGACGAGAAGGTGCAGGCCACCGACGCGACGACGAAGGTCAGCGCGGTCGTCGGCATGGAGAAGAAGGGCTGGGGCACCCACACGGTCCTGGAGCTGAAGAACGTCCGGGGCCCGCTGAAGTGCAGCCTGGTCGCGGTCTCCAAGACGGGCGAGGAGGAGGTCGTCACCTCCTGGGCGGTCCCCAAGTGGGGGTACGGCATCCCCGACAGCCCCGAGAAGTCGGCGAAGAGCCCGCTGTACGTGCACGGCGGCTCCGCCATGAACCGCGAGGACATCGACCGCTTCGAGGTTCGCACCTTCGACGGACAGCGCCTGGTGGAGGTCGACGCGTAGGCACCCCGGATCCGGGACCGGCCGCACGCGCGGGCCGGGGCACAGTGCTGTACCGGGCCGGGACGCACCGCTGTCCCGGCCCGCGTCGTGGTTACCCGGCCCGGGGCCGCCGGCCCGCCGGGCGCGCCTCGCGGTTTCCCGGCCCGGTACAGGTGCAATGTCCACCCCCGTGGCGTACGGTTGACGGCTGCCCAGTGCACGTCAGAAGGGGGCCCGGTGGCCGCGCAGGATGCCGCTGATTCCGTTGTCTACCAGGTGACCGCTCCGCCGGTCCCGTCCGCCGCCGATTCGGTGCGCGACCGGGAGATCGCCGGGGAACAGGTCCATCTGGACCGGGTCTACCGGCGGCTGGAGGAGAAGATCCACGAGGCGGAGTTCCTGATGAACGACGCCGCCCGGCGGGGCCAGGTCGGCACCCCCGGCGCCCTCGCCGAGCGGGACGCGCAGGTCTTCCGCGCGGGCATCCACCTCAACCGCCTCAACAACGAGTTCGAGGACTTCCTCTTCGGCCGGATCGACCTCCTCGACGGCAAGGACGGCGTCAGGGGCCCGGACGGCGCCTACACCTCCGTCGAGCCCGCCGACGACGCCCTGCGCCCGGACGGCACCGCCGACATCGGGGAGACCCTGCACATCGGCCGGATCGGCGTCCTGGACTCCGACTACGCGCCGCTGGTCATCGACTGGCGCGCCCCGGCCGCCGCGCCCTTCTACCGGTCCACCCCGGTCGACCCCGGCCGGGTGGTGCGCCGGCGTGTGATCCGCTCCCGGGGGCGCAAGGTCCTCGGCGTCGAGGACGACCTGATGCGCCCCGAGCTGACCGCTTACCTGGGTGGCGAGGCGCTGCCCGTGGTCGGCGACGGCGCCCTGATGGCCGCCCTCGGGCAGGCCCGCAGCCACTCCATGCGGGACATCGTCGCCTCCATCCAGGCCGAACAGGACCTGGTCATCCGGGCCCCCGCCGCCTCCGTGACCCTGGTGGAGGGCGGGCCGGGCACCGGCAAGACCGCCGTGGCCCTGCACCGGGCCGCCTACCTCCTCTACAAGGACCGGCGGCGCTACGCGGGCGGCATCCTGATCGTCTCCCCGACCCCGCTGCTCGTCGCCTACACCGAGGGTGTGCTGCCCTCCCTGGGCGAGGAGGGCCAGGTCGCGATCCGGGCCCTCGGCTCCCTGGTGGACGGCGCGGAGGCCACCGCGTACGACGAACCGGCCGTGGCCCGGATCAAGGGCTCCTCCCGGATGGTCAAGGTGCTGCGCAAGGCGGCGCGCGGGGCCCTGGAGCTGCCCGGCGCCGCGCCGGGGGAGGCGGAGGGGCAGCTCGCCCTCGGCGAGGAGAGCGCCGGCCCGGCCGGGACCCCGGAGCGGCTGCGGGTGGTCGCCTTCGGGCGCCGCCTGGAGCTGGCGGCGGACGAGCTGCGGCGCATCCGGAACACCGCCCTCGGCGGCACCACCCCGGTCAACCTGCTCCGCCCCCGCGCCCGACGGCTGCTGCTGGACGCCCTGTACGCCAAGTCCGGGGCGGCCGGCCGGCACACCGATCCCGAGCTGGCGGCCGAACTGCGGTCCTCCTTCGACGAGGACGTCACCTCCGAGGACGCCTTCACCGGCTTCCTGGACGCCTGGTGGCCGGAACTCACCCCGCGCGGGGTGCTGGCGGCCATGGCGGACGAGCGCCGGCTCGGCCGCTGGGCCCGCCGCGTCCTCAACCCCGGTGAGGTCCGCAGACTCGCCCGCTCCCTGCGCCGCGACGCCCTCTCCGTGCACGACGTGGCCCTGCTGGACGAACTGGCCACCCTGCTGGGCGCCCCGGCCCGCCCGCGCCGCCGCAAGCGGGAGCTGGACCCGCTGGATCAGCTCACCGGGCTGGAGGAGCTGATGCCCCAGCGCGAGGAGTCCCAGCGCGAGCGCGCCGAGCGGCTGGCGGCGGAGCGCACGGAGTACGCGCACGTCATCGTCGACGAGGCCCAGGACCTGACCCCCATGCAGTGGCGGATGGTCGGCCGCCGGGGACGCCACGCCACCTGGACGGTCGTCGGCGACCCGGCCCAGTCGTCCTGGTCCGCGCCGGACGAGGCGGCCGAGGCCCGGGAGGAGGCGCTGGGCTCGCGCCCGCGCCGCCGCTTCGAGCTGACGGTCAACTACCGCAACCCGGCCGAGGTCGCGGAGCTGGCGGCGAAGGTCCTCGCCCTCGCCATGCCCGGGATGGAGTCCCCGAAGGCGGTCCGCTCCACCGGGCTGCGGCCGCGGTTCGCCGTGGTGCCGGAGGGGGCCGGAGACGGGCAGGGCGGCGGGGACGGCCGGGGCGGCGCCGGGGACCTCGGGGACACGGTCCGGGCCGAGGCGGAACGGCTGCTGGCCGAGGTGGACGGCACGGTGGGCGTGGTCGTCGCCATGCGGCGCCGGGAGCAGGCCGCGCGCTGGCTGTCCGGGCTGGGGGAGCGGGTCGTCGCCCTCGGCTCGCTGGAGGCCAAGGGACTGGAGTACGACGCGACCGTGGTCGTCTCCCCGGCCGAGATCGCCGACGAGTCCCCGGCCGGTCTGCGGGTGCTGTACGTGGCGCTCACCCGGGCGACGCAGCAGCTCACCGTGGTCTCGGACCGCCGCGACCAGCCGGACCGGGAGGGTGTGCCGGACCTGCTGAGGGACTGACCCGCCCCGCCGGGAGCCCTTCGGGTCCCCTCCGGCGAGTCAACTCACCGGAGGGGAATCACTTCTGCGGGTGGTGCGTTAGCCTGGGTGTGGCACCGGCCCGATCCAAGCCCCCGGGCCCAACCTTCGTCGCTTCGAGCGACCACTTGCCGCGAGGCGAGCATGGCGGGTCGGTGTCATTCAACGTTCCGGACAGAGGTCCGGGTCACCCCGGTGACCCGGACCTCTTCTGTTTCCCGGCAACTTCTCGTATGGTGGAAAACTGTTTCCGAAAACTCAATGACCGTATTACCTGCTACTCGCAGGTAGGTGTCACCATCGGAGGGCGCCGCCCGGGTCGTGGTCCCGGCGCCGCGTAGCAACGAAGCTAGGGAAAGCAGAGGAACCCGGTCATGGCAACGGCGCCCAGCGTCTCGTACTCGATGACGGTCCGGCTGGAGGTGCCCGCGAGCGGAACCGCGGTCTCCCAGCTCACCACCGCCGTGGAATCCTCCGGCGGGTCCGTGACCGGCCTCGACGTGACCGCCTCCGGTCACGAGAAGCTGCGCATCGACGTCACCATCGCGGCCACCTCCACCTCGCACGCGGACGAGATCGTGGAGGGCCTGCGCGACATCGAGGGCGTCGTCCTCGGCAAGGTCTCCGACCGTACGTTCCTGATGCACCTCGGCGGCAAGATCGAGATGGCGTCCAAGCACCCCATCCGCAACCGCGACGACCTCTCCATGATCTACACCCCGGGTGTGGCGCGGGTCTGCATGGCCATCGCCGAGAACCCCGAGGACGCCCGCCGCCTCACCATCAAGCGCAACTCCGTTGCAGTGGTGACGGACGGCTCGGCCGTCCTCGGCCTCGGCAACATCGGCCCCAAGGCCGCCCTGCCCGTGATGGAGGGCAAGGCGGCCCTGTTCAAGCGCTTCGCCGGCATCGACGCCTGGCCGATCTGCCTGGACACCCAGGACACCGACGCCATCGTGGAGATCGTCAAGGCCATCGCCCCCGGCTTCGCGGGCATCAACCTGGAGGACATCTCCGCGCCCCGCTGCTTCGAGATCGAGGCCCGGCTGCGCGAAGCCCTGGACATCCCCGTCTTCCACGACGACCAGCACGGCACCGCCATCGTGGTGCTCGCCGCGCTCACCAACGCCCTGCGCGTGGTGGGCAAGTCGGTCTCCGACGTGCGGGTGGTGATGTCCGGCGCGGGCGCGGCCGGCACCGCGATCCTCAAGCTGCTGCTCGCCGCGGGCGTCAAGCACGCGGTCGTCGCCGACATCCACGGGGTGGTGCACGCGGAGCGCGAGGACCTGCGCGACGCCGCCCCCGACTCGCCGCTGCGCTGGATCGCGGACAACACCAACCCCGAGGGCGTCACCGGCACCCTCAAGGAGGCGGTGGTCGGCGCGGACGTGTTCATCGGCGTCTCCGCCCCCAACCTCCTCGGCGCCGACGACGTGGCCGCGATGGCCGACGGCGCCATCGTCTTCGCGCTCGCGAACCCGGACCCGGAGGTCGACCCGGCAATCGCGCGCCAGACGGCGGCAGTTGTGGCCACCGGCCGCTCCGACTTCCCCAACCAGATCAACAACGTGCTGGTGTTCCCGGGCGTGTTCCGCGGTCTGCTGGACGCGCAGTCCCGCACCGTCAACACCACGATGATGCTCGCCGCGGCGGCGGCCCTGGCGAACGTCGTCACCGACGACGAGCTGAACCCGAACTACATCATTCCGTCCGTCTTCAACGACAAGGTGGCGGGCGCGGTCGCGGGCGCCGTCCGGGAGGCCGCGAAGGCCGCCGGGACGGCTGTGACGGCCCCCACGTCCGCCTGACATACGGCGCGTCGCGGGTCATGGCACCCCAAACCCCCCTCTAGGGTGGCGGTTCATGAGCCCGCGACCGCTCCGAGGAGTCCCGGCACAGTCGACGCAACGTCATCACGACGGGACTGTGGCGCTTTTCGTGTGACTCAGGAGAGTGCCGGATTGGCGTTCCCGCCGGTGGTGGGGGCAGGATGCCTATTCGGGCGCGAGGGTCTGACAGCGGACCCGGGTCCGGGGACTGTCCGAGGGCCCTGGCAGCATCGGCTTAGCTGTGCCAGCGCGGCCCTGCCGCGTGGCACGCCTCAACAGCAAGAAGAACACGGGAGTAACAACATGAACCGCAGTGAGCTGGTGGCCGCGCTGGCCGACCGCGCCGAGGTGACCCGCAAGGACGCCGACGCCGTTCTGGCCGCTCTCGCCGAGACCGTCGGCGAGGTCGTCGCCAAGGGCGACGAGAAGGTCACCATCCCCGGCTTCCTGACCTTCGAGCGCACCCACCGTGCCGCTCGCACCGCGCGCAACCCGCAGACCGGTGACCCGATCCAGATCCCGGCCGGCTACAGCGTGAAGGTCTCCGCGGGCTCCAAGCTCAAGGAAGCCGCCAAGGGCAAGTAAGGCCGCCAGGCCGACGAGCGAGGGCGGGCACCGGGTTCATCCCCGGTGCCCGCCCTCGCGTGCGTCCGCGGCCCGCCCGGGGCCGCGCCGGGGCCTGCCCGGGCCGCCTTGGCCCGGACGCCCGGCGGCCCCGCCACGGCCCCCCGCCCAGGGCCCGGCGCCCCCCGCGACCCCCGTCCCGCCGAAGGGGCCCCACGGCCCCCACACGCGCCGAGGCCCCCGCAGGACTCCTGCGGGGGCCTCGGCGGCGGCCTTCGGGGCGCGGGCGGGTCAGACGACCGCGCCGCCCGGGAGTTCCACCTTCGCGCCGAGCTTCTCCAGCTTCTCCATGAAGTTCTCGTAGCCGCGGTTGATCAGGTCGATGCCGTGCACCCGGGAGGTGCCCTGCGCCGCCAGCGCCGCGATCAGGTACGAGAAGCCGCCGCGCAGGTCGGGGATGACCAGGTCCGCGCCCTGGAGCTTGGTCGGGCCGGAGACGACCGCCGAGTGCAGGAAGTTGCGCTGCCCGAAGCGGCAGTCGGAGCCGCCCAGGCACTCCCGGTACAGCTGGATGTGCGCGCCCATCTGGTTGAGCGCGGAGGTGAAGCCGAGCCGGGACTCGTACACCGTCTCGTGCACGATCGACAGGCCGGTCGCCTGGGTCAGCGCCACCACCAGCGGCTGCTGCCAGTCCGTCTGGAAGCCGGGGTGGACGTCCGTCTCCAGCGCGATGGACTCCAGGCGCCCGCCCGGGTGCCAGAAGCGGATGCCCTCGTCGTCGATCTCGAAGGCGCCGCCGACCTTCCGGTAGGTGTTGAGGAAGGTCATCATCGAGCGCTGCTGCGCGCCGCGGACGTAGATGTCGCCCTCGGTGGCCAGCGCCGCGGACGCCCAGGAGGCGGCCTCCAGACGGTCCGGGAGGGCCCGGTGGGTGTAGCCGCCGAGCTTGTCGACACCGGTGATCCGGATGGTCCGGTCGGTGTCCATGGAGATGATCGCGCCCATCTTCTGCAGTACGCAGATGAGGTCCTCGATCTCCGGCTCGACCGCCGCGTTGGTCAGCTCGGTGACGCCCTCCGCCAGCACCGCCGTCAGCAGCACCTGCTCGGTGGAGCCGACGGACGGGTACGGCAGGCGGATCTTGGTGCCGCGCAGGCGCTGCGGGGCCTCCAGGTACTGCCCGTCCGCGCGCTTCTCGATCGTCGCGCCGAACTGCCGCAGCACGTCGAAGTGGAAGTCGATCGGCCGGCCGCCGATGTCGCAGCCGCCGAGGCCCGGGATGAACGCGTGGCCGAGCCGGTGCAGCAGCGGGCCGCAGA
This sequence comes from Streptomyces sp. NPDC005805, assembly GCF_040630445.1. Taxonomy (NCBI): domain Bacteria; kingdom Bacillati; phylum Actinomycetota; class Actinomycetes; order Kitasatosporales; family Streptomycetaceae; genus Streptomyces; species Streptomyces sp. NPDC005805. Next base: position 70,325 of record NZ_JBEXXN010000009.1, on the reverse strand, counting down.
ACAGGATCGGGATGCGCGAGGAGCCGGCGTGGGCGTCGATGTCGGCGACGTTGGCGCTCTCGACGTGCGTCGGGTCGAGCACCAGCTCGCCCGGCTCCTCGCCGGGGCGCACGGTCACGCCGTGGAGCTGGAGCAGCCCCCGGACCACCCGCACGTCGCGGATGTCGGGCACATTGCGCAGCCGGCTGGGGCCGCTGCCGAGCAGGGCGGCGACCATCGCCTTGGGCACGAGGTTCTTCGCGCCGCGGACGCGGATCTCGCCCTCGAGCGGGGTGCCGCCGTGGACAAGGAGTACATCGTCTGTGCCGGTCATGAATCTCGCGTTCCGGAGGGGTCCCCCCTAGTGGTGCGGAGGGGAGGTCGGACGGGTGGCCAGAGAAAAGGGTAAGGGGCGGAAGGCCCTGCCCTGTATGGGTGAGGGGCCCCCGGGGACGTAATGAATTCGGCACAACACGTACCGTCGGCGGTCTCTCGCGCACGGTCACCGGCGCTCGCCGCCCCCGTGGTGCCGGTGGCGCGCGCCGGGCGCGCCGCGACCTGCGGGCGGGCACGCATCGTCGCTACTGCCCCCGCGGACGGCGAATATGCGGGATCATGTCTCGCATGACCGAGGTGTCCTCGCTCACAGGGCGGCTGCTCGTCGCCACTCCCGCCCTCGCGGACCCGAACTTCGACCGCGCGGTGGTCCTGCTGCTCGACCACGACGACGAGGGGTCCCTCGGCGTCGTCCTCAACCGGCCCACCCCGGTCGGCGTGGTGGACATCCTGGAGGCGTGGGCCGCCCTCGCCGGGGAGCCCGGGGTGGTCTTCCAGGGCGGCCCGGTCTCGCTGGACTCCGCGCTCGGCGTCGCGGTGATCCCCGGGGACGAGGGGCCGCTCGGCTGGCGGCGCGTCCACGGCGCGATCGGCCTGGTGGACCTGGAGGCCCCGCCGGAGCTGCTGGGCTCCGCGCTCGGCTCGCTGCGGATCTTCGCCGGGTACGCGGGCTGGGGGCCGGGCCAGCTGGAGACCGAGCTGGAGGACGGGGCCTGGTACGTGGTCGACTCCGAGCCCGGGGACGTCTCCTCGCCGCGTCCCGAGGGCCTGTGGCGGGCGGTGCTGCGGCGGCAGCGGAGCGAACTGGCGATGTTCGCGACCTATCCGGACGACCCCAGTCTGAACTGACCGCCGCCGACCCGGCGGCCCCGCTCCCCGAGGGCGCTCCCGTACGGCTCCCCACGTGGGTACCCTTGGAGCCCATGAGCACTCTTGAGCCCGAGCGCGGGACAGGCACCGGGACCCTCGTAGAACCGACGCCGCAGACGTCGCACGGCGACGGCGACCACGAGCGCTTCGCCCATTACGTCCAGAAGGACAAGATCATGGCGAGTGCCCTCGACGGCACTCCCGTCGTCGCCCTGTGCGGCAAGGTCTGGGTGCCGGGGCGCGACCCCAAGAAGTACCCGGTCTGTCCGATGTGCAAGGAGATCTACGACTCGATGGGCTCCGGCGGGGACAAGGGCAAGGACGGCGACAAGAAGTAGTCCCCGCACCGCCACCCGACCGGCTCGGCTCCACGGCCCCCGGGGCGCGCTCCACGGCGCGCCCCGGGGGCCGTTCGTGTGCCCGGCCCCCGTACCGGCGTTCCTGCCGGCGCGCGTTGCACGGGCTGCGTCCGCCGGTCACAGAGTGGTTGAGACCTCTTGTCCCGGCCGGGCGGCCCGCTCTAGCCTCCTGCGTGTTGTGCAGTACGAAACGCTCGTTGCGCATGTTGCAACGCTTCTTCGTAGGGGTCCACGCATGAAGCTCATCGCCAAACTCGCCGCCCCCGTCGCGGCACTCGCCCTGGCCGGCCTCACGGCCTGCGCCCCCCAGACCTCCGACAACAGCGCCGGGCAGGACGATAAGAGCGGCACCCTGCGCGTCTGGCTCTTCCAGGAGGTCAACAACAAGCCCAAGGAGAAGGTCGTCGACGAGGCGGTGGCCGCCTTCGAGAAGGCCAACGACGGCGCCCGCGTACAGATCGAGTACATACCCGTCGAGACCCGCGCCCAGCGCATCAAGGCCGCGTTCAACGACCCCCGGAGCGCCCCGGACCTCATCGAGTACGGCAACACCGACACCGCCGGCTACGTCAAGGACGGCGGACTCGCCGACGTCACCGCCGAGTTCGACGCCTGGGACCAGGCCCGCGACACCGACCCCACCGCCCGGCAGTCCGTCACCGTCGGCGGCAAGGTCTACGGCGCCCCCTTCTTCGTCGGCGTGCGCGCCCTCTACTACCGCACCGACGTCTTCGACGAGCTGGGCATCGAGCCGCCGCGCACCCAGGACGAACTGGTCGCCACCGCCAAGAAGATCCGCAAGGCGAAGCCGGAGCTGTACGGCCTCGCCGTCGGCGGCGCCTACACCTACGGCGCGATGCCGTTCATCTGGGCGAAGGGCGGCGAACTCGCCGAGGAGAAGGGCGGGAAGCACACCGCCGCCGTCGACAGCCCCGCCGCCCGCGCGGGCATCGAGACCTACACCTCCCTCTTCGGCGACGACAACTGCCCCGCCGCCAAGTGCGCCTCCATGGGCGGCAACGCGACCGTCACCGCCTTCGCCTCCGGCAAGGCGGCCATGGCCATCGGCGGCGACTTCAGCCACCAGGCCGTCGAAGCGGGCTCCGTGAAGGGCAAGTACGCCGTCGTCCCGCTGCCCGGCGCGAAGGAGGGCGAGATCGCCCCCGCCTTCGCCGGCGGCAACAACCTCGGCGTGCTGCGCAGCACCGGGCACCGCACCCTCGCCGTCGACCTGCTGAAGCGGCTGGCCGGCAAGGAGACCCAGGGCAAGCTGTTCGACGCGATGGGCTTCCTGCCCACCTACACCGACGTCCGCGAGCAGGCCGCGAAGAAGCAGCCGTTCGTCGGGCCCTTCATCGAGACCCTGGGCGCCGGGGCCAAGTTCGTGCCCGTCTCGCCCGCCTGGGGCCAGATCGACGCCTCCCTCGTGCTGCCCACGATGTTCCAGGAGATCGTCAGCGGCAAGAAGGACGTGGCGGCGGCGGCCGGCGACGCGGCCGACAAGATGGACACCGCCTTCGCCGAAGCGGGCTGAGCCCATGGCGCACGACACCACGACCGCCGCCGCGGCCCCCGCGGCGGCGGTCACCAAGAGCGCGCCCGGCGGACCCTCGCGGCGGCGCACCCCGGCCGGGCGGCGGTCCGGCCGGGGGCGCCGGACCCCCTGGCTCTATCTCGCCCCCGCCCTGGTGGTCCTCGCCGGACTACTGGTCTACCCGATCTACCAGCTCGGCCTGATCTCCTTCCTGGAGTACACCCAGGCCCAGGTCAGCGGCGGTGAACCGACCAGCTTCCAGGGGCTGGGCAACTACCGCACCCTCTTCGCCGACAGCCAGTTCTGGCAGGTGCTGCTGGCGACCGTCCTCTTCGCGGCCGCCTGCGTCGTCGCCACCCTCGCGGTCGGCTGCTCGCTCGCCGTCCTGCTCACCCGGGTCCGCGCCCTGCCCCGACTGGCCCTGATGCTGGCCGCCCTCGGCGCCTGGGCGACCCCGGCGATCACCGGCTCCACGGTCTGGGTGTTCCTCTTCGACCCCGATTTCGGACCGGTCAACAAGGTTCTCGGACTGGGCGACTTCTCCTGGACGTACGGGCGCATGAGCGCCTTCGCCCTGGTCCTCTTCGAAGTCGTCTGGTGCTCCTTCCCGTTCGTCATGGTGACCGTCTACGCGGGCATCAAGGCGATTCCCGGGGAAGTGCTGGAGGCCGCGTCACTGGACGGGGCCTCGCAGTGGCGTATCTGGCGTTCCGTCACCGCGCCGATGCTCCGGCCCATTCTCGTGGTGGTGACGATCCAGTCGATCATCTGGGACTTCAAGGTCTTCACCCAGATCTACGTCATGACGAACGGCGGCGGAATCGCCGGGCAGAACCTGGTCCTCAATGTGTACGCGTACCAGAAGGCGTTCGCCTCCTCGCAGTACAGCCTCGGTTCGGCCATCGGCGTGGTGATGCTGCTGATTCTGCTCGCGGTCACCCTGGTGTACCTGCGGCTGCTGCGACGCCAGGGAGAAGAGATATGAGCACCGTCCCCGCGCCACCCGCCGCCGCGCGCCCCGCTCCCGCCCGTGGCCTCGCCCGCCGGTTCCGCGTCCGCCGCCCCTGGCGGCTCGCCGCCGAGGCCGCCGCCCTGCTGATCGCCCTGGTCGTGGCCTTCCCGCTCTACTGGATGGTCCTCTCCGCCTTCAAGCCGGCCGGGGAGATCCAGTCCACCGAGCCCCGGCCGTGGACCCTCGCACCCACCCTCGACTCCTTCCGCCGGGTCTTCCAGCAGGAGGAATTCGGGCGCTATTTCCTCAACAGCACGGTGGTCGCGGTGAGTGTGGTCCTCGCCTCCGCCCTGATCGCCTTTCTCGCGGCCACGGCGGTCACCCGGTTCCGGTTCCGTTTCCGCACCACCCTGCTCATCATGTTCCTCGTCGCGCAGATGGTCCCGATCGAGGCGCTGACCATTCCGCTGTTCTTCCTGATGCGCGACGCGGGCCAGCTCAACACCCTCGGCTCGCTGATTCTTCCGCACATCGCGTTCTCACTGCCGTTCGCCATCTGGATGCTGCGCGGATTCGTGAAAGCGGTCCCCGAGGCGCTGGAGGAGGCCGCGTACATCGACGGCGCGAGCCGCACCCGGTTCCTGTGGCAGATCCTCTTCCCGCTGGTGTTCCCGGGACTCGTGGCGACGAGTGTGTTCTCGTTCATCTCCACCTGGAACGATTTCCTGTTCGCCAAGTCGTTCATCATCAGCGACACCTCCCAGTCGACGCTGCCGATGGCGCTGCTCGTCTTCTTCAAGCCGGACGAGAACGACTGGGGCGGCATCATGGCGGGCTCCACCGTGATGACCGTGCCCGTGCTCGTCTTCTTCGTACTCGTACAGCGCCGCCTGGTCTCCGGCCTCGGCGGCGCGGTGAAGGACTGAGGACCCCTGATGCCCGACCCTCTCCCCGTACCCGTACCCGTACCCGTACCCGTACCCGTACCCGTACCCGTACCCGTACCCGGCCCCGCTCCCGGCGCCGGTCTCGTCCCCGCGCCCGTGCGCCTCGGGGCCGCCGGCGCGGGCGCGTTCACGCCCGACGAGCGCACCACCCTGCACACCGGACCCGGCACCGAGCGGACCGGACACTGGCTGCGCGCCACCCTCGGCCCGGCCCTCGGGCTGCCGCTCGCCCCCGGACCGGCCGGCGCGCCCAACGCGCTGACCCTCCTCACCGACGACCGCCTGGCCCCCGAGGCGTACCGGCTCGGCATCCGCGCCGACGGCGTCGAGATCCGCGGCGGCGGGCCCGCGGGCGTCTTCTGGGGCGCCCAGACCCTGCGTCAACTCCTGGGCCCGGCCGCCTTCCGGCGCGCCCGGATCGACCCCGTGGCCGCGTACGGCCTCGTGGAGCGGACCGTCGAGGACGCGCCGCGGTTCGGCTGGCGCGGGCTGATGCTGGACGTGGCCCGCCACTTCATGCCGAAGGAGGACGTGCTCCGCCAGCTCGACCTGATGGCCGCGCACAAGCTCAACGTCCTCCACCTCCACCTCACCGACGACCAGGGCTGGCGCGTCGAGATCACCCGCTACCCGCGGCTGACCGAGGTCGGTTCCTGGCGTCCGCGCACCAAGCACGGCCACCGGCTGTCCGACCTGTGGAGCGACACCCCGCACGGCGGCTTCTACACCCGGGACGACCTCCGCGAGATCGTCGCCTACGCGGCCGACCGGCACATCACCGTCGTCCCCGAGATCGACCTCCCCGGCCACTCGCAGGCCGCCATCGCCGCCTACCCCGAACTCGGCAACACCGATGTGGTGGACACCACGGCGCTCGGCGTCTGGGACGACTGGGGCGTCAACCGGAACGTCCTCGCCCCCACCGAGGACACCCTGCGCTTCTACGAGGGCGTGCTGGAGGAGCTGCTGGAGCTCTTCCCCTCGGAGTTCGTGCACATCGGCGGCGACGAGTGCCCCAAGGACCAGTGGCGCGCCTCGGCCGCCGCGCAGGCCCGGATGAAGGAGCTCGGCCTCCCCGGCGAGGACGCCCTCCAGGCGTGGTTCATCCGGCACTTCGACCGCTGGCTCGCCGACCGGGGCCGCCGGCTCATCGGCTGGGACGAGATCCTGGAGGGCGGCCTCGCCCCCGGGGCGGCCGTCTCCTCCTGGCGCGGCTACCGGGGCGGGATCGCCGCCGCCGAGGCGGGCCACGACGTGGTCATGTGCCCGGAGCAGCACGTCTATCTGGACTACCGCCAGGCGCCCGGCGAGGACGAGCCCATGCCGATCGCCCATGTGCGCACCCTGGAGGACGTCTACCGCTTCGAGCCCGTTCCGCCGGGGCTGTCGGCCGGGGCGGCGGCCCATGTGCTCGGCACCCAGGCGAATGTGTGGACCGAGGTGATGCAGGACCGCTCGCGCGTGGACTACCAGGTCTTCCCGCGGCTGGCCGCGTTCGCGGAGGTCGCCTGGTCGCCCCTCCCGCCGCCCGGGGAACGGGACTTCACGGCCTTCGAGGAGCGGATGAACGCCCACTACGCGCGGCTGGACGCCCTCGGTGTCGGCTACCGGCCGCCGGGCGGCCCGCACCCGTGGCAGCGCCGCCCGGGCGTCCAGGGGCGCCCGTTGGAGGGACTGCCGCCGGAGGGCTGACGGGCGGCCCCGCCCCGCCCGGTCCTCCCGGTGGGCCGGACCCCCTCCCGGTCCGCCGGGTCTTCCCGGTGGGCCGGGGCGTCCCGCGGGTGAACCGGCGTCCCCACGTGCGAAATCCAGCGAACAGCCGTCAATCGGACTTTTGTCGCAGAGGGTCCCTTCGCGGACCCTCTCGGCGGGCGGCCCGGAAGATGTGCCAGAGTTGCCACGTCCGGCCTGTGAGCACGTACGGTACGGCAACACAGGCGGGATGGCCTGGACACCGGGAAGGGGCGACTGGGTGACCACGCACGCACCGCGGACGGCACAGTCGGTAACGCTGCCGGACTCGCTCGACGAGGCCGTGGCGGCGCTCACCGCCATGCCCGCCGCCGTGCCCGTCGCCGGAGGAACCGACCTGATGGCGGCCGTCAACCGGGGCCGGCTGCGCCCCGCCGGGCTCGTCGGCCTCGGCCGGATCAGCGAGATCCGCGGCTGGCGCTACCAGGACGGCCACGCCCTGCTCGGCGCCGGGCTCACCCACGCGCGGATGGGCCGCCCGGACTTCGCGGCCCTCATCCCGGCGCTCGCCGCCTCCGCGCGCGCCGCCGGTCCGCCGCAGATCCGCAACGCCGGCACCCTCGGCGGCAACATCGCCTCCGCCGCGCCCACCGGGGACACCCTGCCGGTGCTGGCCGCGCTGGAGGCCGACCTCGTCATCGCCGGCCCGGGCGGCGCCCGCCGTGAGATCCCGGTCTCCCACATGCTCGCGGGCCGCGAGATGCTCGGTCCCGCCGAGCTGATCGGGTACGTCCGCGTCCCGCTGCTGCACGCGCCGCAGGTGTTCCTCAAGGCCACCGGGCGCACCGGCCCCGGCCGGGCCACCGCCTCGGTCGCCGTGGTGCTGGACCCGGCCCGGCGCGGGGTGCGCTGCGCGGTCGGGGCGATCGCGCCGATGCCGCTGCGGCCGCTGGAGGCGGAACGCTGGATCGCCTCGCTGATCGACTGGGACGGGGAACGCGGGCTCGCGGGCGAGGCGCTCGCGGCCTTCGGTGAGTACGTCGCCGCCGCCTGCGTCCCGGACCCGGAACCGGCGGCTCCGGGCGAGCAGCAGCAGGTGCTGCCGCCCGCCGTGCTGCACCTGCGGCGCACGGTCGCCGCGCTGGCCCGACGGGCACTGGGGAGGGCGCTGTCATGAGCAACGAGGACCACCGGCACGGCCCCCGGACCGGCGACCGGCCGGACGGGGACCGCGCCGAACGCGCGGAGCGCGGCGAGTACGCGGAGCGCGCCCGGCCCGGCGAGTACCCCGGGCACGGCGCGTACGGCGACCGAGCCGAGTACGGCGATCGCACCGAGTTCGACGACCGTGCCGAGGGCGCGGACTACAGCGAGGGCGGCGACGGGCTGCGGCTCCCCGAGGGCTTTGTGCGCGACTCCGCCGGGCAGGGCCACGGGTACCCCGCCCAGGACGGGTTCGGCACGCACGGCTACGCGGGTAGCGGCCCGGCCGGGGAGGGGTACGGCCCGGAGTACGGGCAGCCCTACGGCCAGGGCCACCACCCCGGCGCGCCCGGCGCGTACGGGACCGGCGGCCAGGACACCCAGGGCGCGGGCCAGAGCTTCGCGCCCGACTACGACGGCTGGCAGCCCACCGCGCCCGGCTCGGACTACGACGGCGAGTCGACGGCCTTCGTCCAGCTGCCGCCCGAGGGCCTGCCGGACGGCGCTCCGCTGGAGGCGCCCGGACACGGCTACACCCCGCCGATGATCCTGCCGCTGAAGCCGCTCTCCCCGGCGGCGGACACCGACCCGGGGGCGCCGGGCGGCTGGGGCAGGGGGCTCGGGACGGGTGCGCCCGGTGGCGGTGCCGATGCCGGGGCTGGTGCCTCCGGTGGGCGGCCGGAGGCCGTGCGCTGGCCCGAGCCGGGGGAGACCCGCCCGGACCCGGCGGCCGACCCGCACGCGACCGGCCAGTGGACCTTCCCGCAGGAGACGCCCCCCACCGCCGCGCACGAGATGACCGGCCAGTGGTCGATCCCGATCGCGGAGGGGGACCTCCCCGAGGAGTCGGGCGAGTTCGCGCGCACGGACCGGGCGCGGACGGACCCGGCCCCGGGCGACCCGTCCGCCACCCTGCCCGGTGGCGCGCCCGCGCCCTGGGCGACCCTCCCGGGCGGCGCGGCGGCCCCCTGGGCGGACCAGCTCCCCGCACAGCCGGCCGACCCGGCCGGGGACGCCGCCGAGACCGCCGACGGCCTGGCCGGGAGCGCCCACGCCGACCCGGACACCGCCCCCGCTGCGGAAGCGTCCGAGCCCGTGGCCCCGTCGCCCGCACCGGAGCCCCCCGCCGAGGACCCGGGCCCCGCCACCGGGGCGGCCGCCGCCGGGGGCGCGGCCGAGCCGTCGGAGCCGCCGTCCGCGCCGGACCGGTCCGACAGCGCCCCGGGGGACCCCACCGCGGTCGGCCCGGCCGCCGCCGATGCCCCGGGGCCGTCCGCCCCGGCGTCGGCCGACCCGGAAACGCGGCCCGACCTCGCCCCGGCGGCCGGGCCCGAGCCCGCCCACGACCCCGGCCCCGAGCCCGACGCCCCCGGCGACGAGCACCCCGCCACCTCCTACGTCCTGCGGGTCAACGGCACCGACCGCCCCGTCAGTGACGCCTGGATAGGCGAGTCCCTGCTGTACGTGCTGCGCGAGCGCCTCGGCCTCGCGGGCGCCAAGGACGGCTGCTCGCAGGGCGAGTGCGGCGCCTGCAACGTCCAGGTGGACGGCCGGCTCGTCGCCTCCTGCCTGGTCCCCGCCGCGACCGCCGCCGGGTCCGAGGTCCGTACCGTCGAGGGCCTCGCGGACGGCGGTGAGCCCTCCGACGTGCAGCGGGCGCTCGCGGCCTGCGGGGCCGTCCAGTGCGGCTTCTGCATCCCCGGCATGGCCATGACCGTCCACGACCTGCTGGAGGGCAACCACGCCCCCACCGAGCTGGAGACCCGGCAGGCCCTCTGCGGCAACCTCTGCCGCTGCTCCGGCTATCAGGGCGTGCTCGCCGCCGTCCGCGAGGTCGTCGCCGAACGCGCGGCCGGCACGGCGGACGCCGCCGACGACTCCCCGGCGGAGCCCTCCGCCGACCCGCAGGCGCGTATCCCGCACCAGGCGCCCCCGGGCGCCGGGGGCGTTCAGGCCCACCCGCACGACGCCCACCCGCACGACGGAGGCATGGCGTGAGCAACGACGCGGCCACCACCACCCCGGCCCCCCTCGTCACCGACGGCGGCGGCCCCGCCCCGGAACAGCCCGTCCACGGCCTCGGCGCCTCCCTCCCGGCGGCCGACGCCCGCGCCAAGACCGAGGGCACCTTCCCCTACGCGGCCGACCTGTGGGCCGAGGGCCTGCTCTGGGCCGCCCTGCTGCGCTCGCCCCACCCGCACGCCCGCATCGTCTCCGTGGACACCTCCGCCGCCCGCGAGATGCCGGGCGTGCGCGCGGTGATCACCCACGAGGACGTGCCCGGCGACACCGCGTACGGCCGCCGGATCGCCGACCGGCCCGTCTTCGCCTCCGAGGTCGTCCGCCACCACGGCGAGGCGATCGCCGCCGTGGCCGCCGACCACCCGGACACCGCCCGCCTCGCCGCCGCCGCCATCGCGGTCGAGTACGAGGTCCTGGAGCCGGTCACCGACCCGGAGAAGGCGTTCGAGGCGGAGCCGCTGCACCCCGACGGCAACCTCGTCCGCCACATCCCGCTGCGCTACGGCGACCCGGACGCGACCGGCGAGATCGTCGTCGAGGGGCTGTACCGGATCGGCCGCCAGGACCCGGCGCCCATCGGCGCCGAGGCCGGGCTCGCGGTGCCGCGCCCGGACGGCGGCGTCGAGCTGTACCTCGCCTCCACCGACCCGCACGCCGACCGCGACCTGGCCGCGGCCTGCTTCGGGCTGGAGCAGGAGCGCGTCAAGGTCGTCGTCACCGGTGTCCCCGGCGCGACCGGCGACCGCGAGGACCCCGGCTTCCAGCTCGCCCTCGGGCTGCTCGCGCTGCGCACCGGCTGCCCGGTCAAGCTGACCGCCACCCGCGAGGAGTCCTTCCTCGGCCACCCCCACCGGCACCCCACGCTCCTCCGCTACCGCCACCACGCGGACGCCGAGGGCCACTTGGTGAAGGTCGAGGCCCAACTCCTGCTGGACGCGGGCGCGTACGCGGACACCTCCTCCGAATCCCTGGCCGCCGCCGTCGCGTTCGCCTGCGGCCCCTACGTGGTGCCGCACGCCTTCATCGAGGGCTGGGCCGTGCGCACCAACAACCCGCCGTCCGGCCATGTGCGCGGCGAGGGCGCCATGCAGGTCTGCGCCGCGTACGAGGCGCAGATGGACAAACTGGCGGCCCGGCTCGGCGTCGACCCGGCGGAGCTGAGGCTGCGCAACGTCCTCGCCACGGGTGACATCCTGCCCACCGGCCAGACCGTCACCTGCCCGGCCCCGGTCGCCGAACTCCTCCAGGCAGTAAGGGAGTTCCCGCTCCCCTCACTGCCCAAGGACACCCCCGAGGACGACTGGCTGCTGCCCGGCGGCCCCGAGGGCGCGGGCGAGCCGGGCGCGGTGCGCCGGGGCGTCGGCTACGCGCTCGGCATGGTCCACATGCTCGGCGCGGAGGGCGCGGACGAGGTCTCCACGGCCACCGTCCGGGTGCAGGACGGGGTCGCCACGGTCATCTGCGCGGCGGTCGAGACCGGTTCGGGTTTCTCCACCCTCGCCCGCCAGATCGTCCAGGAGACCCTGGGCATCGAGGACGTGCGGGTGGCCGCGGTCGACACCGACCAGCCCCCGGCCGGCCCGGCGGCGCACGGCCGCCACACCTGGGTCTCCGGCGGGGCGGTCGAACGGGCCGCGAAGATGGTCCGCACCCAGCTCCTCCAGCCGCTGGCCCACCAGTTCGGCATGTCCACGGAGCTGCTCCAGATCACGGACGGCAAGATCACCTCGTACGACGGGGTGCTCTCGACGACGGTCACCGAGGCGATGGAGGGCAAGGAGCTCTGGGCCACCGCCCAGTGCCGCCCCCACCCGACCGAGCCCCTGGACGGAGCCGGCCAGGGCGACGCCTTCGTGGGCCTCGCCTTCTGCGCGATCCGCGCCGTGGTGGACGTGGACATCGAACTCGGCTCCGTCCGGGTCGTGGAGATGGCCGTCGCCCAGGACGTCGGCCACGTCCTCAACCCGGCCCAGCTCGCGACCCGTATCGAGGCGGGCGTCACCCAGGGCATCGGCGCGGCCCTCACGGAGAACCTCCGCACCGCCCGGGGCCTGGTCCGCCACCCGGACCTGACCGGCTACGCCCTCCCGACCGCCCTGGACGCCCCGGACATCCGCATCGTGAAGCTCGTCGAGGAGCGCGACGTGGTCGCCCCCTTCGGCGCGAAGCCCGCCAGCGCGGCCCCGGTCGTCACCGCCCCGGCCGCCGTCGCCTCCGCCGTCCGCGCCGCCACCGGCCGCCCGGTCAACCGCCTCCCGATCCGCCCCCAGGCGGCGGTGGGGGCGGCGAACTCCTGAAACGGGGACGGGGCCCCGGCGGGGCGCCCCGCGACGACGGACGGCGGGGTGCGGCGCCCCGGGAGAAGCTTCCCGGGCCACCGCACCCCGCCGTCCGCGTGGAGACCGTGACCGGATTCGAACCGGTGTAACTCGAGTTGCAGTCGAGCCCCTGAACCACTCGGGCACACGGTCGTGTTGTCGACTCCCCGACCGTAGGCCGGTGCTCGCGGGCCGTTCAAGGAATCCGGCCGGGCCGCAACACGACTGCCATGCGCCGTTCACGCCCGCGCGCGGGCGGGTGCGCCGGGCCTACGTCCAAGGGACCAGTCCGTACCCGACCCGCGACAGGGTCCAACTCGGCTCATGCCCCTTACGCTGAGGGGCATGACCACCCCCGAACCGCGCGACACCGAGGTCGCGCCGCCTCCGCCGCCCCCTGCTTCCGCCCCCGTCCCCGCCGGGGGCGGTGGCGGGCGCGAGGGGGTGCTGCGGGCGCCGTACCGGGCGCTCAGCGTCGGGATCGTCTCGGTCGTCTTCCTGATCGCCTTCGAGGCCACGGCGGTCGGCACCGCCATGCCGGTGGCCGCCCGTGAGCTGCACGGCATCCCCCTCTACGCGTTCGCCTTCTCCGCCTACTTCACGACCAGCCTCTTCGGCATGGTCGTCTCCGGGCAGTGGGCCGACCGGCGGGGCCCGCTCGGGCCGCTCGCGCTCGGGATGACCGCGTGGGCCGTGGGTCTTGCGCTCTCCGGGACGGCGTCCGCGATGTGGGTCTTCGTCCTCGGGCGGGCCGTGAAGGGGCTCGGCGGCGGGCTGGTCATCGTCGCCCTGTACGTCGTCGTCAGCCGCGCCTACCCCTCGCACCTCCAGCCCGCGATCATGGCCGCGTTCGCCGCGAGCTGGGTGATCCCGTCCGTGGTCGGCCCGCTGGCGGCCGGCACGGTCGCCGAGCAGCTCGGCTGGCGCTGGGTGTTCCTCGGCATCCCGGTCCTGGTCGTGGTGCCCCTCGCGCTCGCCCTGCCCGCGATCCGGCAGCGCGCCTCCGGGCCCGCCGACCCCGGGGCGCCGGTACCCGGCTTCGACCGGCGGCGGATCCGGCTCGCGTTCGGGATCTCGCTGGGCGCGGGCCTGCTCCAGTACGCCGGGCAGGACCTGCGCTGGCTCTCCCTGCTGCCGGCCGCCGCGGGCGCCGCGCTGCTTGTGCCGTCGGTGCTCGGCGTGCTGCCGAAGGGCACCTACCGGGCGGCGCGCGGGCTGCCGTCCGTCGTCCTGCTGCGGGGCGTGGCGGCCGGCTCGTTCATCGCCGCGGAGTCGTTCGTCCCGCTGATGCTGGTCACCCAGCGGGGGCTGTCGCCGACCCTGGCCGGGCTCTCCCTCGCGGCGGGCGGCGCGACCTGGGCCCTCGGCTCGTTCGCCCAGTCCCGGCCGCGCGCCGAGCCCCACCGCGAACGGCTGGCCGTCCTCGGCATGCTGCTGGTCGCCGCCGCGATCGCCACCGCGCCGACCGTCCTGATCGAGGCGGTCCCGGTGTGGATCGTCGCCGTCGCCTGGACCTACGGCTGCTTCGGTATGGGCCTGGTCATCGGTTCCACGAGCGTGCTGCTGCTGAAGCTCTCGGCCCCTGAGGAGGCGGGCGCCAACTCGGCGGCCCTCCAGATCTCCGACGCCCTCTCCAACGTCCTCCTCCTCGCGGCGGGCGGTGCCGCCTTCGCCGCACTCGGCGGCGCGGCACTCGGCGCGGCGGCCCACGGCACCGCCACGACGGCCGCCACCGCCTCCCACCCGGCCGCCTTCGCCGCCGTCTTCCTCCCGATGGCGGCGGTCGCCCTGGCGGGGGCGTGGGTGGCGACCCGGCTGCGTGTACCCAAAGTGGTACCAGAGTGACCCCATGCGCTGGTGCCGTTCTGGTATGGCCATGAATCTGCGTCTCCGGGACGACCAGACCGAAGCCCTCAAGCGCCGCGCCGAGGAAGAGGGCATCAGCATGCACGCCATACTGCTGCGCGCGGTCGACGAGTACCTGGCCAGGACCGCCCATCAGGCGATGGTCCAGAAGACCGCCAAGGAGCAGGTCGCCAAGTGGTCCGAGCTCCTGGAGCGGCTGAAGTGACCTGTGTCTACCTGGACGCCGAGGACGTCCTGGCCGTCGCCGCGCTCGCGGTCGACGACCAGGACGTCGTCGTGCGGGATCTGGGCCTGCTCGAGTCCGCCGTGCACCGCCCCCCGGCGGCGATGTTCGGCCAGGAGGCGTACCCCGAGGTCTTCGGCAAGGCCGCGGCGCTGCTGCAGTCGCTGGCCGTCAACTACCCCTTCGTCGACGGCAACAAGCGCACGGCGTGGACCTCCTGCATGGTCTTCCTGGCGCTGAACGACGTCCAACTGCGCCCCGACATCGACGCGGCCGAGCGTCTGGTGATCGATGTGGCGACCGGCGCGGTCGACGAGGTGAAGGTCATCGCCGAGGCGCTGCGGGAGCTCGCCGTTCCGGCCGCGTGACGCGTACCACGTCGCTCGGTGCGCGGCGGTGTTCCGACCGCGCCCAGGGGCGGCACCGGTAGGGTGGCCCGGTTGTCGTACAGCGCCCCCGTCCCGTCGTACCGCGCCCCGTCCAGTCGAGCCCGCACCCGGAGACCGTGACTACTACCGCCTCCCACCACCTCTCACCCGCCTTCCCCGGCAGGGCCCCCTGGGGCACCGCCAACAAGCTGCGTGCCTGGCAGCAGGGGGCGATGGACCGGTACGTCCAGGAGCAGCCGCGCGACTTCCTCGCGGTCGCCACGCCCGGCGCCGGCAAGACGACCTTCGCGCTGACGCTCGCCTCGTGGCTGCTGCACCACCATGTCGTGCAGCAGATCACCGTGGTCGCGCCGACCGAGCACCTGAAGAAGCAGTGGGCCTCGGCGGCCGCCCGTATAGGGATCAAGCTGGACCCGGAGTACAGCGCGGGCCCGCTGAGCAAGGAGTACCAGGGCGTCGCGGTCACCTACGCGGGTGTCGGCGTCCGCCCCATGCTGCACCGCAACCGCTGCGAGCAGCGCAAGACGCTGGTCATCCTGGACGAGATCCACCACGCCGGTGACTCCAAGTCCTGGGGCGAGGCGTGCCTGGAGGCGTTCGAGCCCGCGACCCGGCGGCTCGCGCTGACCGGTACGCCCTTCCGCTCGGACACCAACCCGATCCCCTTCGTCACCTACGAGGAGGGCGCCGACGGTATCCGCCGCTCCTCCGCCGACTACACCTACGGCTACGGCAACGCCCTCGGCGACGGCGTCGTCCGGCCGGTGATATTCCTCAGCTACAGCGGCAACATGCGCTGGCGCACCAAGGCCGGTGACGAGGTCGCGGCCCGGCTCGGCGAGCCGATGACCAAGGACGCGGTCTCCCAGGCGTGGCGCACCGCGCTCGACCCGCGCGGCGACTGGATGCCGAACGTGCTGCGCGCCGCCGACCAGCGGCTCACCGAGGTCCGCAAGGCGATCCCCGACGCGGGCGGCCTCGTCATCGCCTCCGACCAGGACTCGGCCCGCGCGTACGCCAAACTCATCCGCGAGATCACCGGCACCAAGGCCACGGTGGTCCTCTCCGACGAGGCGGCCGCGTCGAAGCGGATCGAGGAGTTCAGCGAGAACCAGGACCGCTGGATGGTCGCCGTCCGCATGGTCTCCGAGGGCGTCGACGTGCCCCGCCTCGCGGTCGGGGTGTACGCGACGACCATCTCGACGCCCCTGTTCTTCGCCCAGGCCGTGGGCCGCTTCGTGCGCTCCCGCCGGCGCGGCGAGACGGCGTCGGTCTTCCTGCCGACCATCCCCAACCTCCTCGGCTTCGCCTCCGAGATGGAGGTCGAGCGCGACCACGCCCTCGACAAGCCGAAGAAGGACTCCGACGAGGACCCGTACGCCGAGTCCGAGAAGGAGATGGCCGAGGCCGAGAAGCAGCAGGACGAGGACACCGGCGAGCAGGACATGCTGCCCTTCGAGGCGCTGGAGTCCGACGCGGTCTTCGACCGGGTCCTCTACGACGGCGCCGAGTTCGGCATGCAGGCGCACCCGGGCAGCGAGGAGGAGCAGGACTACCTCGGCATCCCCGGGCTGCTGGAGCCGGACCAGGTGCAGCTGCTGCTCCAGAAGCGGCAGGCCCGCCAGATCGCGCACAGCCGCAAGAAGCCGGACACCGAGGCCGACCTGCTGGAACTGCCCGCCGAGCGGCGGCCGGTGGTCTCCCACAAGGAGCTGCTGGAGCTGCGCAAGCAGCTCAACACCATGGTCGGCGCGTACGTCCACCAGAGCGGCAAGCCGCACGGGGTGATCCACACCGAGCTGCGCCGGGTGTGCGGCGGACCGCCGAGCGCGGAGGCGACGGCCGGCCAGATCCGGGAAAGGATCAAGAAGGTGCAGGAGTGGGCGACCCGTATGCGGTGAATTCCCGGCACGCGGGAATTGCCGCGGCGGGCGGTTTCGCACCGCAATGCGCACGCGGGGGCGGGGAGTTCCGCGACGGAATTCCCCGCCGGTGACGCCGGCCGGCACGCGGTGCGTCCCCCTCCGGACTCGGCCGACGCGGCGCGGGGGACGTGGGGGCGGGGGCCCGGGCACGGAATCCCACGGTGGGGTTTCCCGAGTGCGCGGAGTTCTCCGTCGCGTATTCGCATGGGGCGACAGAATTCCCGAAGCGGGATCAATCCCGCGCCCGCCGAAGAAGATCGCCCGGATTCTGGACGAGGTCTTCCGCTGAGCGGTGCCGCTCGCTAATGTCCCCGCAATACACACGCCCCGTGGCAGCGCCGCCGCGGAGCGCAGTCGGTGTGCCATGGCCTGCCGGCGGCCTCTGGGTGCGTCGCCGAATGGGACCGGTGCCGTCACCTCCGTCGGGGGACCGCCGTCACTCACTCCTAAGGAGGGGGCGTCGTGACCGCGGAAACCTCTCAGACGCTCGACCGGGGACTGCGTGTCCTCAAGCTGCTCGCCGATACGGACCACGGGCTGACCGTCACCGAGCTCTCCAACAAGCTCGGCGTCAACCGGACCGTCGTCTACCGCCTGCTCGCCACGCTGGAGCAGCACGCGCTGGTCCGGCGCGACCTGGGCGGCCGGGCCCGTGTCGGCCTCGGCGTGCTCCGCCTCGGCCGCCAGGTGCACCCGCTGGTGCGGGAGGCCGCCATGCCGGCGCTGCGCTCCCTCGCGGAGGACATCGGGGCCACGGCCCACCTCACCCTGGTGGACGGCGCGGAGGCCCTCGCGGTCGCCGTCGTCGAGCCGACCTGGACGGACTACCACGTCGCCTATCGCGCGGGGTTCCGCCACCCGCTGGACCGTGGCGCGGCGGGCAAGGCGATCCTGGCCGCCCGGCAGAGCGTCCACGCCGAGGCGGGCTACACCCTCACCCACGGCGAGCTGGAGGCCGGCGCGTGCGGGGCGGCCGCGGCGCTGGTCGGCGTGACGGGGATAGAGGGGAGTGTGGGCGTGGTCATGCTGGCGGACGCGGTACCGGAGCGGGTCGGCCCGCGCGTGGTCGACGCGGCCCGCGAAGTGGCGGACGCCCTCCGCTGAGGCCGGCCGGGCCCGTGCCCCCGGGCCGCGGTCCGGGCCCGTGCCCGAGGCCCGGCCCACCGGGCCCGCCGCCCGCCGGGAGGAGACGCCCGGCCCACCGGGGGAGGGGGACGCCCGCCGGGAGGAGACGCCCGGCCCACCGGGCCCGCCGCCCGCCCGCCGGGAGGAGACGCCCGCCCACCGGGCCCGCCGCCCGCCGGGAGGAGACGCCCGGCCCACCGGGGGCGCGCGGCCGGATAGATTGTCGGCGTGTTCTCCAGCCTCTCGCGCCCCCGCGCCCTCGCCCTCTGCGCCCTCCCCGTCGCCGGGCTGATCGCCGTCGCCGGGTTCGCGCCGCTGCCCTTCGTCGTGGCGCAGCCGGGCATGACCGCGAACGTCCTCGGGAAGGACCAGGGCCGCGAGGTCATCACGATCAAGGGCGCGCCGACCCGCCCCACCGACGGCGCCCTGCGGATGACGACCATCGTGGCGACCGGCCCCTCCGTCGACGTCGGCCTCGGTGACGTGGTCGACGCCTGGTTCCGCACCGACCGCTCGGTGCTGCCGAGGGACGCCGTCTACCCGGCGGGCAAGTCGGACCAGGAGGTCGAGCGCACCAACGCCCGGGACATGGCCGACTCCCAGGACGACGCCACGACCGCCGCCCTCGCCTACCTCGACGAGGACCCGGCGAAGGTCGACGTCTCCCTCCACCTCGCCGACGTCGGCGGCCCCAGCGCCGGCCTGCTGTTCTCCCTCGGCATCGTCGACAAGCTCGACGGCGACGGCGCGGGCGGCAGCCTCACCGGCGGACGCAGCATCGCGGGCACCGGCACCATCACGGCGGACGGCGCGGTCGGCCCGGTCGGCGGGGTCTCCCTGAAGACCCAGGCGGCCAAGCGGGACGGGGCCACCGTCTTCCTGGTCCCCAAGGCCGAGTGCGGCGACGCCGAGGCCGAGCTGCCCTCAGGGATGCGCCTCATCCCGGTCACCACGCTCCGCGGCGCGGTCGACTCGCTGCGCGCCCTGGAGCGCGGGGGCGAGGTCCCCTCCTGCTAGCCCGCCGGGCCCGGTGCCGGGTCCGGAGCCGAGTCCAGCTCCCGCCAGCACGGGAACACCGCCGGGGAGAGCGTCGCCAGGAAGTAGGGCGCGCCGAACACCAGCAGGGCCGTCGCCAGTCCCGCCGACTCGATGATCCGCCCGGCCGCGAGCCCGCCGAGCGGGGTGGTCATCAGCACCACCGCCGTCGACACGCTCATGACCCGGCTGCGCAGCTCCTCGGGGACGCGTTCGTACATCACCGTCGTCAGGATCGGGTTGAGCATCCCCGCGCCCAGCCCGCCGACCGCCATGGTGACGCCCAGCGGGACCGGGCCGTCCACCAGGGCCGCGACGGTGAACCGGGGCGCCCCGCACAGCAGGAAGGCGACCGTGAAGAGCACCCGCCGGGGGAAGCGGTGGCCCACCGCCGCGTAGAGGAGCGCGCCGAGCAGCGCGCAGCCGCCGAAGAGGGCGACCAGGACGCCCAACTCCCGCGCGCCGCCCAGCTCCTCCCGCGCGTGGACCGGCAGCAGCACCGAACTCCAGCCCTGGTCCAAGCCGTTGGTGAGCATCACCATCAGCATGATCGCCAGCAGCAGCCGGTTGCGCAGGACGTACGCACAGCCCTCGCGCAGTTCCGCGCGGTACGCCCGGAACGAGGCGGGGGCCCCGGCCCGCCGGGGTTCGGCCGCGGCGACGCCCCGCAGCCCGTACACGACGAGCAGCGCGGAGCCGCAGAAGGTCAACGCGTCGATGACGAGGACGGCCTCCGCGCCGATCACGGCGATGAGCACCCCGGCGAGTGCCGCGCCCGCCATCCGCGCCCCGCGCGAGACCGCGTCGAAGAGGCTGGCGGCCCGCGAGAGGCTGGTCCCGGCCCGGGCGGCGAGATCGGGGACGAGGACGTGCCGGGCGGTCTCGCCGGGGGCGTGGAACAGCCCGGTGAGGGCCATCAGCGCGCACAGCATCCAGAAGCGCAGGGCGCCCGACCAGTGCAGCAGCGGGATCGCCGCGAGGGCCGCCGCGCAGACCAGGTCGCTGAGGACGCTGACCCGGCGGCGGCCGATCCGGTCGATCACCGGCCCGCCGGTGACGGCCGAGACCACCACCGGCAGCGTGGCGCAGAAGGCCACCAGCCCGGCCTTCCCGGGGCTGCCCGTGGTCTCCAGGGTGAACCACGGGACGCCGATGAGGGTGAGCGAATTGCCGCTGATGGACACGGCGTTGGCCGTCAGCACGGCGGCGAACGGCCCCCGCCGCCCGCCCGTCCCGGCCGCCGCGCCCTTACCCGGCCGCCCGCTCAGTCCCGGGTCGGCGAGTGAGCCGAAGGGCGCGCGGGTGTCGAAAGGGAGGGCGCGCGCAGGACCCGAGGTACGAGGGTCCGAGCACGGCCGACCGTCGGCACCCGCTGAGAGCGCCCCGGAGGCGAATCGAGCCCTCATGGAGAGGCAGGAGGCGCAGGCCCGTCTCGACCAGGGTCCAGCCCAGCCGGGTGCGCCACGGCTCCGGCGGGACGGCGCGGGCCCGGTCGGCCTCGGCGCGCAGTTCGTCGGCGCGGGCTCGGTGGAGCAGCAGATGGACGTCGGCGGAGTGCGGGGTGTGCATGGCGGTCGTCACCTCGTCTCACTCGGTTCGGATGAAGGGGTGTGCGGGGAGGGGCGGCGGAAGGCATGGCGGTGCCGTGACCGCGGCGCGTGTCCACGCCCGGCCCCGGCCCCGCTCCAGGGGCTTCGGCGCGTGTCGGTGGTGTCGTTCAGTCCAGGGCGCGCGGCAGCAGATGGGTGTGCAGCCGCACCTGGGCCGCCCCCTCCGTGCCCTCGGGCGGCGCCGCCTCGCGGTAGCTCTCGATCAGGTCGTGGAGGCGCTCGTTCAGTTCCAGGGCCTGGGCGGAGGTCAGCCGCAGTGTGAAGTCGCTGAGGTCGGCGCCCCGGCGCCACTCCTCCGGCCACTCGCGCTGGACCGCGAGCCAGTTCGCGACCTCCTGGGTGTGCATGGTCGCGTGCTCGTGGAGGTAGAGGTCGGCGGCGCCGCGCACCGTCGGGTCCGGGTCGGAGTTCAGGGACTCGTCGAAGAGCATCCCCTGCTCGGCCGCCCGCCACCAGCGTTCCCGCCCCTTGCCGCGCTCCGGGGCGTCCTCCACGAAGCCGTGCGCGGCGAGCTGCCGCAGGTGGTAGCTGGTCGCGCCGCTCGACTCACCCAGTTTCCCGGCCAGTTGGGACGCGGTGGCCGGTCCGTCCAGCCGCAGGGTGGCGAGCAGCCGCATCCGCAGCGGGTGGGCGAGCCCCCGCAGCGATCGCGGGTCGAGCGTCCGCAGGACGCGCTCCTGCTCGCCGGTCCGTGCCTCGTCGTTCTCCTCGCTCATAGGACGACCATAGACATGCAAAGAAGCCTTTGCAACGGTTTTTTGCAACGACTTCTTTGCATGCCTGCGACACGGACGCGCTCAGCCCCGCCGGGAGTCCTCCGCCGCCTGCTCCACCAGCGGGATGATCCGCAGCGGCACCGGGTTCTCCATCACGATCGCGGTCGACGCCCGCACGATCCCCTCGAAGCCCACCACCCGGTCGATCACCCGCTGGAGGTCCGCGTTGGAGCGGGCGACCAGCCGGCAGAGCATGTCCCCGTGCCCGGTGGTCGTGTGCAGTTCCAGCACCTCGGGGACGGTCCCGAGGTGCGCCCGCACGTCCGCGCCCTGCCCCTGCTTGATCTCCAGCGTCGCGAACGCGGTCACCGGGTAGCCCAGTGCGGCCGGGTCCACATCCGGCCCGAACCCCCGGATCACCCCGCCCGACTGGAGGCGGTCCATCCGCGCCTGGACCGTCCCGCGCGCCACACCGAGCCGCCGCGACGCCTCCAGCACCCCGATCCGGGGCTCCCGCGCGAGCAGCACGATCAGCCGGCCGTCCAGATGATCGATCGCCATGCCGTCTCCTCCGTGTCCGACGCACCCCCGATCGCGGTGGTCATCCTGTACACAACGCCCGCCGAAAGAGGGAATCAGCTGAGCACATTGCCCAGTCGTTACGAGAACTATTGCGCACCTTGTGGAGCGGGGGGAGCCTGCTGCCATGACTGAGACCACGCATCACACCCCCGACACCGCGCGCGAGGCCGACCCGTTCCCGGTCAAGGGAATGGACGCGGTCGTCTTCGCCGTGGGCAACGCCAAGCAGGCCGCGCACTACTACTCGACGGCCTTCGGCATGAAGCTGGTCGCGTACTCCGGACCGGAGAACGGCAGCCGCGAGACCGCGAGCTACGTCCTCACCAACGGCGCGGCCCGCTTCGTCCTCACCTCGGTGATCAAGCCCTCCACCGAGTGGGGCCACTTCCTCGCGGACCATGTCGCCGCCCACGGCGACGGTGTCGTCGACCTCGCCATCGAGGTGCCCGACGCCCGCGCCGCCTACGCCTACGCCGTCGAGAACGGTGCCACCGGCATCACCGAGCCGCACGAGGTCAAGGACGACCACGGGGGTGTCGTCCTCGCCGCGATCGCGACCTACGGGAGGACCCGGCACACACTCGTCGAGCGCAAGGGCTACGACGGCCCCTACCTGCCGGGCTTCGTGCCCGCCTCCCCGATCGTCGAGCCGCCGGCCAAGCGCACCTTCCAGGCGATCGACCACTGCGTGGGCAACGTCGAACTGGGCCGGATGAACGAGTGGGTGGCGTTCTACAACAAGGTCATGGGCTTCACCAACATGAAGGAGTTCGTGGGCGACGACATCGCCACCGAGTACTCCGCCCTCATGTCCAAGGTGGTCGCCGACGGCACGCTCAAGGTCAAGTTCCCGATCAACGAGCCGGCCATCGCGAAGAAGAAGTCGCAGATCGACGAGTACCTGGAGTTCTACGGCGGCGCGGGCGTCCAGCACATCGCGCTCGCCACGAACGACATCGTCGCCACCGTCCGCTCGATGCGGGCGGCGGGCGTGCAGTTCCTCGACACCCCGGACTCGTACTACGACACCCTCGGCGAGTGGGCCGGCGAGACCCGGGTGCCGGTCGAGACCCTGCGCGAGCTGAAGATCCTGGTCGACCGCGACGAGGACGGCTATCTGCTCCAGATCTTCACCAAGCCGGTCCAGGACCGTCCGACGGTCTTCTTCGAGATGATCGAGCGCCACGGCTCGATGGGCTTCGGCAAGGGCAACTTCAAGGCGCTCTTCGAGGCGATCGAGCGCGAGCAGGCCAAGCGCGGCAACCTCTGATCGGACGGAGGGCTGACGGGCGGGCCCGTCAGCCCTCCTCCGGCTCCTCCAGCGGCGTCGGCCCGTCCCCGTACAGATCCACCGGGCCGCCCGGCGCGGGCTCGCCGATCCGCTTCAGGGCCGCCCGGGCCGCGGGCGCCAGCAGCGGGGAGAACTCCGGGTTGGTCCGCAGCGCCTCCTCCACATGGCGCCGGGCCGCCCCCTCCTCGCCCGCCGCCCGCTCGATCTCGCCCCGGTGGTACGAGAACAGCGCGCTGCGCAGCCCCTGACCGGTGGCGAGCTTCGCGAACGGCAGCGCGTCGTCCGCCCGGCCCGCCCGGGACAGGGCCCAGCCCATCGCGTCCGCCATGTGCACACTGCGGTGACCGCGCCGCCACTCGCCCTGGAGGAGGCGCACCGCCACCGCCGGGTCCCCGTGGTCGGCCTCGTAGCGGGCCAGCACCAGAGCGGTGTGCACCCCGTCCGCCCGGGCCTCGCCCGCCAGCTCCCGCATCCGCGCGTACCGGGTGGCCGCGTCCCCGTCCAGACCGAGGGACTGGTCCAACTCGCCCGCCTCCAGGGCGTACTCGGGCAGCGGCGCCTTCTCCAGGACCTCCGCGTACGCCCGCTGCGCCTCGGCCGTCCGGCCCAGCGCGGCGAGCGCCCGGGCCCGCCCGGCGAGGGAGCGGTGGGATTCCGGTTCCGCCTTCAGCGCCGCGTCGTAGTGGCCGATGGCCTCCGTGTACTCACCGCGCTCCCAGGCGAGTTCGCCCTGCCGGTGCCGGGCCGCCGCCTTCTCCGCCCCGGTCGTGGAGTGCTCCGCCGCGTCGTACGCCAGGGCCGCCGCGTCCTCCCGCCAGCCCTTGTCCCGGTAGAGCTGCGCCTCGCGGCCCTTCACCTGCGGCCCGGAGGCCAGCTCCTGGAAGGCGTCCATCGCCCGGCTCGCGCCCGCGTGGTCGCCGAGCCCGCCGAGCGCGTCGACGAGCACCGGGTACGCGGCCCAATCCTTCGGCCGGAGCTTGCGCGCCTGCTCGGCCCGGTCCCGCCCCGCCCGGTAGTCGTGCCGGGCGTTCGCCAGCGCCCCGAGGGAGACCAGCGCGGCCGTGTTCCCCCGTTCGGCCGGACGCAGCGCCAGGGAACGGCCGAGCGCCCGTTCCGCCTTCGGGAACAGCCCGGTGTCACCGGCCCGGACCCCGCGCTCCACATAGGCCGCCCCCAGCTCGGCCCAGGCCCGCGCGTCCTCCGGGCGGTCCCGGACCCGGTCCTCGTGGTGCGTGATCAGGGCCGCCAGATCCGCCGGCGCGGCCGGCGCCCCGGCCCCCGCGGCGGCCAGCGCCCGCGCGGCCGGGCCCCCGGGCCGGTCGCCGTCCCCCCACCCGGGCGCGAGCAGGACCACCCCGGCGACCAGGGTCGCGCCGGCCAGCGTGCCGACGGCGGCGTTCTTGAGGGTTGTGCGTCTCATGGCGCTCACTGTGCGTCAGCGGGCAGCCCATACGAAGAACACACCCGGCGGCACCCGGTGGAACGCGGACGGGTTCACACCGATGGCCCCCGGTGCGAGGCTGGGATCATGGACGATCTCCTGGAGCGGCTGCGCGCCGGTCTGCCGGCCGAGGCCCTCATCACCGACCCCGACGTGACCGTCTCGTACGGCAACGACATGGCGAGCTTCTGCGAGGCCGGCACCCCGGCCGTCGTGGTGCTGCCGCGCACGGTCGAACAGGTCCAGCACGTCATGCGGACCGCGACCGAACTGCGCGTCCCCGTCGTCCCGCAGGGCGCCCGGACCGGCCTGTCGGGCGCGGCGAACGCCTCCGAGGGCTGCATCGTGCTCTCCCTGACCCGGATGGACCGGATCCTGGAGATCAGTCCGGTCGACCGGATCGCCGTCGTCGAGCCGGGGGTCGTCAACGCGGTGCTGTCCCGCGCGGTGGAGGAGCACGGCCTCTCCTACCCGCCCGACCCGTCGAGCTGGGAGACCTGCACGATCGGCGGCAACATCGGCACCGCCTCCGGCGGCCTGTGCTGTGTGAAGTACGGGGTGACGGCCGAGTACGTGCTCGGGCTCACCGTCGTCCTCGCCGACGGGCGGCTGCTGACCACGGGCCGGCGCACCGCCAAGGGCGTCGCCGGCTACGACCTCACCCGGCTGTTCGTCGGCTCCGAGGGCAGCCTCGGGATCGTCGTGGAGGCGGTCCTCGCGCTGAGGCCCAAGCCGCCGGCCCCGCTCGTGCTGGCCGCCGAGTTCCCGTCCGCGGGCGCGGCCTGCGACGCCGTCTGCGCGATCATGGAGCAGGGGCACACGCCCTCACTGCTGGAGATCATGGACCGCACCACCGTCCGCGCGGTCAACAAGCTCGGCGCGATGGGCCTCCCGGAGACGACCGAGGCCCTGCTGCTCTGCGCCTTCGACACCCCGGACCCGGCCGCCGACCTGGCCCTCGTCGCCGGTCTGTGCGAGGCGGCGGGCGCGAGCGAGGTCGTCCCCGCGGACTCCCCGGCCGAGTCCGAACTCCTGCTCACGGCCCGCCGGATGTCCCTGCCAGCCCTGGAGGCCGTCAAGACGGCGACCATGATCGACGACGTGTGCGTGCCGCGCTCCCGGCTCGGCGAGATGATCGAGCGGACCGCCCGGATCGCCGAGAAGTACGACCTCGTCATCGGCGTCTGCGCCCACGCGGGCGACGGCAACACCCACCCCGTCGTCTGCTTCGACCACCTCGACGAGGACGAGTCGAGCCGCGCCCGCGCCTCCTTCGACGAGATCATGGCCCTCGGTCTGGAGCTGGGCGGCACGATCACCGGCGAACACGGGGTCGGCGTCTTGAAGAAGGAGTGGCTCGCCCGGGAACTGGGCCCGGTCGGGCTGGAGTTGCAGCAGGGCATCCGCCGGACCTTCGACCCGCTGGGCATCCTCAACCCGGGCAAGCTCTTCTGACACCCGGGCGAGCTCTGACACCCGGACGGGCCGCTCCGCCGCCCGGGCGCCCTTCTGTGCCGTCGGCCCCGGCGCCGGCCCCCCGCCCGGCTCATGCCTCGCCGTCCGGGGAGTCCTCCGACCGCGCGGGGCCCCGGCGCGGACGTTCGTCCGCCCCCGCCGGGGCCAGCAGTTCGGCCAGGGCGTCGTCGATGCCCAGCAGATCCGCCTCCGCGCCCGGCGGGACGATCCGCAGGGTCCGCTCCAGCCACGCCGACACCGCGGCCGACGGGGCCTCCAGCAGGGCGTCCCCGTCGGGTGAACTCAGCGCCATCAGGATGACGCTGCGGCCCGCGGACTTCGTCGGCCACACCCGCACGTCCCCGCCGCCGCACGGCCGGAACACCCCCTCCACCAGCAGCTCCCGCGCGAAGGTCCAGTGCACCGGGTGCTCGGAGCCGATGTGGAAGGCGATGTGGACGGCGAAGGGGTCGGCCGCGCGGTAGGTGAGGCGGGCGGGCACGGGGATGCTGCGCTCGGGGGAGAGCACGAGGTTCAGCTCCAGCTCGCGCTCCACCACGGTGTTCTTCATCGTCGTCGTTCCTCTCGTCTGCTGCGGTGCGTGCCCGTACGCCACGGGCCTCACCGGTAGAGAGGGGCTTGCCGCGCAACTCTTACGCGACTTCCGGAGGTAACTTTCTGTGATCGTGAAGTGACCGGAAAGTGGCCGTTGTCGAAGGACCGGCCCGGCCGCGCTCAAGGGTCTGATAGATGTGGACCCTTGTATTGAGGACTCGAGAAGATACGGGACCACGGTGATGAGCGCCCCAACCCCGGCCACCGGTGACACCAGCCCCGCCCCCGGCTATTACCCGGACCCCTCCATCCCCGGGTACGTCCGGTACTGGAACGGCGCCTCCTGGGTGCCCGGCACCAGCCGGCCCGTGCCCGCCTCCGGCGAGGACATGCCCACGCCGCCCGCGTCGACGGCCGCCGCCCCGGGTGCCTCCCGCGCGCCCGCCCCGCGGCCCCCGGCCCCCGTCGAGGAGACCGGCCCGGTCTTCCTGGACGAGGAGCCCGGCCTCGAACCGGCCCGCCCCGAGCCCGCGTCCGCCTGGGGGGCCGACGCCGCCCGGCAGTCCGGCTTCGGCGGCGACCTGGACAACCGCGTCTCCTGGGGCAGCCCGCCCGGCCCGGCGGGGAACGCGCCCGATCCGCGCCGCCCCGCCGACCCGCCCGCGCAGGCCGGGGCGGGGTCCGCGTCCGCCGACCCGGCCGGCCCCGTCCCCGTCGACCCGAGCGGCGGCAGGCTGCCCGGGATGCGCTCCGTGGGGCCCGACGCGCAGGCCGAACCCCGGCCCCGCCCCGCCGCCGATGCCGACCCCGCCCCCGGCGCCGAGCCGCCCACCGACGGCACGGTCACCATCCGCGCGGTCCGCCCCGGCGCGGAGCCCAGGGCCGAGCACACCGTCACCATCCGGCCCCAGCGCCCGAGCCCGGCCGCCCCCACCGCGCCCGCCTCCCGGACCCAGACCCCGCCGGCCGCCCCCGCGCACCCGGAGCCCGCGCCCCAGCAGGCCGCGCCCGCCGCCCCGGCACCGGCGACCCCGGCCACCCCGCAGGCCCCGGCCGCGCAGACCCCCGCCCCCGTCACCGACGGCCCCGGCGGCGGTGCCGCGTCCTGGGCGCAGCAGGTCCACCAGCTGGCGCAGTCCGGGCCCGCGTCCGCCGGCGCCGACCAGCCGGTCCTGCCGTGGAAGCCCCCGGTCGACGACCCCTTCCTCCGGGCCGCGCAGGCCCAGGCGAACGCCCGTCCCGCCTCCCTCGGCAAGCGGCTCACCGCCCGGCTGATCGACACCGTGCTGCTCGGCGCGCTGGTGGGCGCCGTCGCCGTACCCGTCGGCACCAGCGCCTGGGAGCACATCGACGGAAAGATCCAGGCGGCCCGGCTGTCCGGGGAGACCGTCACCGTCTGGCTGGTCGACGGCACCACCGCCGTCCACCTCGGCATCGTCCTCGGCGCCCTGCTGCTGCTCGGGGTGCTGTACGAGGCGCTGCCGACCGCCAAGTGGGGCCGTACGGCGGGCAAGAAGCTCTGCGGGGTGCGGGTGCTCGACATCGAGACCCATGAACCGCCGTCCTTCGGGGGCGCCCTGCGCCGCTGGCTGCTCTACGGTGTGCTCGGTCTGCTCGTCGTGGGGATCGCGAACGTGCTGTGGTGCGTCTTCGACCGGCCGTGGCGGCAGTGCTGGCACGACAAGGCGGTGCACACCTTCGTCAGCGGCTGACTCCCCGTCATACCCGTGTCGCGGGGGGTTCCCCCGAACGCGCGCGAGCCGTTGCGGGCCCCGGGGCACCGGGGTGCACTGCCCCCATGAGCAACGACCAGCCGCCGCCCGGCCCGCCGCCCGATGACGACCCGTTCCGCAAGAGGCCCGAGGAGCCCGGTCCGCCCGGGGGCTCCGGCGGCGGCCAGTCCCCGCCGCCCGGCTCCGGGTCCCCCCACGGCGGCCCGGGCGGCACACCCCCGCCCGGCAGCGGCGACCCCTACGGCAGCGGCGGCGGCTCCCCGTACGGCCCGCCCGGCGGCGGCGCGGGCGGCTCCGGCGGACCAGGGGGCCCGGGCGGCCCCTACGGCGGGCAGCCCCCGCCCTACGGCTCCGACCCGTACGGCGGTGCCTACGGAGGGTCGGACCCGCTCGCCGGGATGCCGCCGCTGGCGCCGTTCGGCAAGCGCTTCGTGGCCCGTCTGATCGACATCCTGATCATCGCGATCCCGCTGGCGGTGCTCTCCCTGCTGTTCGGCGGCTGGGACTGGTCGTCGAACGGCGACGACTGGGACGAGTTCACCGAGCAGGTCAACACGGGCCGGCAGTGGCTGTGGACGCTTGTCTCGGTGGTCGCGTACGTCGGCTACGACACCCTCATGACCAGGGCGGACGGGCGGACCGTCGGCAAGCGGCTGATGAAGCTGCGCGTCGCCATGCTCAACGACGGCCGCACACCGGACACCAGCGCGGCGCTGATGCGGTCCGTGGTGCTCTGGGTGCCGGCGCTGGTGTGCTGCTACTGCGTCTGGTGGATCGTCATCCTGATCACCGTGGCGGCCGACAAGCCGTACAAGCAGGGGCTGCACGACAAGGCGGGCAAGACCGTCGTCGTGTCAGCCGCGTAGCGAGTGCTCGCCGACCCGGGCCCCGGCGCGCGGGGCGGGCACGCGGGTGGTCAGGCCGTCGGCGGAGGGGGAGGCGGCGGCGGTCCGCGACCCGGTGGCGGGGGCCCGGCCGGTGGTCCGGGCGCCGCCCGCTCGGGCAGGGCGGCGCAGCGGAATCCGCAGGGCGACCACGAGTCCCAGTGCCAGGGCGGCGACGCACACGGAGGCGACGGCGGCGCCGCTCTCCGCACGGGTCAGCAGAAGCAGGGCGACGGTCGTGAAGACGACGGTCGCCGAACCGTAGGCGTACTGTGCGGCAGTCGGACGCGGCATCGCGGTATCCGTCCTCGGGACAGGGGCGGGCAGGGCAACTGGACCTGGTCGCACGGTCCAGCACCTTACGGTCCTGGATGCCCGGGGGGAACGCCGGGTAAGCGTGACCTGACCCACGGTGCCGGTGCACGGGGGGCGCACGGATTCACCGCGCCCTCCGGCGGACCCGGCCGATGCGCCTCCGGGACGCCGCCGGGGGCCCGGAGCCGGAGACCCCCGGGCGGGGTGATGTCGGACTCGTCCGGATACCGGATCTCCCCTTCTGCATAGTGCAGTTGGCCTGTTCAAGTCAAGGTCTGTCTTTTCTTCCGCGACTCCGGTCGAATGTCGTCACTTGAGACGCGTACACCGCGCGCGCGGACGACCCCACCATCCGGTCCGCGCCGGCGACGGGACGCGGGGGAGGACACCATCAAGTGACCAGCAAGCGACGGACGTTCAGAGCGTCCGCGGTCGTCGTGGCTCTCGCGGCGACGACCGCTACGGCCTCGGCGGTCACCTTCGCCCAGGCCGACGACCGCCCGGCGGGACCGGCGGCGATCGAGCGCCACGACCCGGCCCCCCACAAGGGCCATGTCGAGCACGACCTCGACGGACCCTTCAGCAAGCAGCAGGAGATGCAGCGCCAGGCAGCCCTGGAGCAGGTCATATCCGGCGAGGCCACGGTCCAGAAGCGCGGCGGCTCCAAGGTCGTCAAGCTCCACGACAAGAAGTACGTGGAGCTGGGCCGGGAGAAGACCGACAAGATCTTCACCATCCTGGTCGAGTTCGGCGACAAGGTCGACAACACCACGATGCACGACCCCGACGGCGACGGCCCCGAGCCGCCCGTCAAGAAGTACGGCGGCGACCCGGGTCCGCTGCACAACCGGATCGCCAAGCCCGACCGCAAGGTCGACAACTCGACGGCCTGGCAGGCGGACTACAACCGCAAGCACTTCCAGGACCTCTACTTCGGCACCGGCAAGGACAAGAACGGGAAGAAGAAGGAGTCCGTCAAGACCTACTTCGAGAAGACCTCCTCGGGCCGCTACTCGGTCGAGGGCGAGGTCTCCGACTGGGTCAAGGTCGACTACAACGAGGCCCGTTACGGCTCCAACTACTGCGGCCAGTCCAACTGCGCCAACGTGTGGGACGCGGTCCGCGACGGCGTCACGGCGTGGACGGCGGACCAGAGGGCCCAGGGCCGCACCGACGCCCAGATCAAGGCGCAGCTGGCCCAGTACGACAAGTGGGACCGCTACGACTTCGACAACGACGGCGAGTTCAACGAGCCCGACGGCTACATCGACCACTTCCAGATCGTCCACGCGGGCGAGGACGAGTCGGCCGGCGGCGGCGCCCAGGGCGAGGACGCCCTGTGGGCCCACCGCTGGTACGCCTACGGCACGGACGCCGGCAAGACCGGTCCGGCGAACAACCGGGCGGGCGGCACGCAGATCGGCGACTCGGGCATCTGGGTCGGCGACTACACCATGCAGCCGGAGAACGGCGGACTCGGCGTCTTCGCCCACGAGTACGGCCACGACCTCGGTCTGCCGGACCACTACGACACCCAGGGCGGCGAGAACTCGACCGGCTTCTGGACCCTGATGTCGTCCGGTTCCTGGCTCGGCCGCGGCAAGGACTCGATCGGCGACCTGCCCGGCGACATGACCGCCTGGGACAAGCTCCAGCTCGGCTGGCTCAACTACGAGACGGCCAAGGCGGGCAAGAAGTCCTCGCACACCCTGGGCGTCGCCGCGTACAACACCAAGCGGCCGCAGGCGCTGATCGTCGAGCTGCCCAAGCGCGCCGTCACCACCACCGTCGTGAAGCCCGCCGAGGGCTCCAAGCAGTGGTGGAGCGACATGGGCGACGACCTCAAGAACACCCTGACCCGCTCGGTCGACCTGACCGGCAAGTCCGCCGCCTCCCTGGAGCTGGACGGCTGGTGGGACATCGAGGCCGAGTACGACTACCTCTACACCGAGGTGTCGACGGACGGCGGCGCCAACTGGACGGCCGTGGACGGCACCGCGGACGGCAAGGCCATCCCGCGCGACGCCGGTGACAAGCCGGGCCTGACCGGTCCGAGCGAGCAGCACCGCAAGCTGGTCTACCCGCTCGACGCGTACGCGGGCAAGAAGATCGACCTGCGCTTCCGCTACCAGACGGACGGCGGTGTGGCCGGCAAGGGCTTCACGGCCGACGCGATCACCGTCAAGGCCGACGGCCAGGCGCTGTTCAGCGACAACGCCGAGGGCGACGACGCCGGCTGGACCTCCAACGGCTTCTCCCGCATCGGCGAGTCCTTCACCCAGGACTACGAGCAGTACTACATCGCGGAGAACCGCCAGTACGTCAGCTACGACACCACGCTGAAGACGGGCCCGTACAACTTCGGTTTCGCGGCGCCCAAGGACGGCTGGGTCGAGCACTACGCGTACCAGAAGGGCCTGTTGATCTGGAAGTGGGACACCTCGCAGAAGGACAACAACACCAGCGTCCACCCGGGTGAGGGTCTGGTCCTTCCGATCGACGCCCACCCGGCGCAGCTGAAGTGGTCCGACGGCTCCCTGATGCGCAACCGCATCCAGTCGTACGACTCCACCTTCAGCCTCTACCGGACCGACGCGCTGACCCTGCACAAGGCCGGCGTGAAGACGAAGATCCCGTCGCAGAAGGGCGTCTCGGTCTTCGACGACCGCAAGGGCACCTACTGGACCGCGGACAACCCGACCGCCGGTGTCAAGGTAACTGACACCAACACCCGCATCTCGATCGTCGACCAGCCGAAGAACGGCCAGACGATCAAGATCAAGGTCGGCCCTTCGGGCAAGTAATCGGTAAAACAGCAGGTCAAAGCATGATCGGCCGTCGCCCTCTAGCGGGCGGCGGCCGATCGTGTTTAGGTGCGGGGACGAAGTTCTTATTGACAGTGACTCTCGGGGGAGTGGTTTCGCATGCCCGGCGGAGGTTTCGCCAAGCTGCCAGGAGGCAGCGTCGTCGTCGCGCTCAGCCTGCCGAATCCGGTGGGGGACGGGACGACGGTCCGGTTCCTGGTCCATGCCGCCAACCGAGCGCGCGCCCTGACCAGGCTGCGCAACCTGGGGCTGCGGGCGGTCTACCTGCGGGGCAACACGGAGCCGCCGACCCCCGACGAGATCACCGCCGTGCTGCACCATCCCGACGGCCTGCTGTGGCGGTGCGACCAGGTCCGCTCCGGCCGGCCGCCGTCCCAGGAGCTGTGGCACCCGATACGGGCCCTGCTCAGACCGGTCGCCCAGCGCGGCTGAGGCGCGGGTCCGCCCCGGGCCCGGTGGGCGCGCGGCGGACAGCGGCGGACCGTTTTCGCAGCGGCGCGGGACGGCGGACCGTTTCAGCGCACCACCGGGTTCACCGCGGTTCAGCGCACCACCGGGTCGCCGCTGAGCTTCACGCCCGCCGCGCGCAGCTCGTCCAGCGCGGCGTCGGTGGTCGCCCGGGCCACGCCCGCCGTCAGGTCCAGCAGCACCCGGGTGGTGAAGCCCTCCCGGGCCGCGTCCAGGGCGGTGGCGCGCACACAGTGGTCGGTCGCGATGCCGACCACGTCGACCTCGGTGACCTCCCGGTCGCGCAGCCACTCCGCGAGGGTGGCGCCGTTCTCGTCGGAGCCCTCGAAGCCGCTGTAGGCGGCCGAGTACGCGCCCTTGTCGAAGACGGCGGCGACGGCGCCGGAGGCGACCGCGGGGGCGAAGTTCGGGTGGAAGCCGACGCCCTCGGTGCCGGCGACGCAGTGGCGGGGCCAGGAGTCGACGTAGTCCGGGTGGGCGGAGAAGTGGTCCCCCGGGTCGATGTGGTGGTCGCGGGTGGCGACGACGTGCCGGTAGCCGGCCTGGGCCTGGCCGATCAGCTCGGTGACGGCGGCCGCCACGTCGGCGCCCCCGGTGACCGCGAGGCTGCCGCCCTCGCAGAAGTCGTTCTGGACGTCCACGACGATCAGCGCGCGGTGCATGGCGGGTGTCCTTCGGTGGTGTGGTGGTGGCGGAGGGGGAGCGGGGTTCGCGGCACTACCGAGCGTAGCCACTCGTGCCGCCGTGCGGGAAGGGGCGGTGCGGGCCGGGGCCCGTGTCCGCCGGGCCGGACGCAGTGCGCCTGCCCGGCCCCGGCCGGACAGCCCGGTCAGTACGCGGCCGGACGTGCCCGGTCAGAGGTACTCGGTCGGCAGGACGGGCTCGCCCCGGGAGAGCTGCGTCGCCGAGAGCGGGAGCGCGGCGCGGGCCGCGATGTGGCGCTCGCGGGCCGCGTCCAGCGGTTCCCGGGCGACCACCTCGCCGCCCTTCACCAGCGGGACCGGCAGCTGCCGCCCGGCCAGCTCCCGCGGCACCTCACCGGTGCCGATGACCTCCGCCTCCGGGACACCCTGGTCGTCGAGCCGGCGGGCGGCCCACTTGCGGCCGCCGATCGAGGTCTTCCCGCCCAGGGACTTCTTCGCCACCGGCTCCAGCGGCGCGGCCGGGTCGGCGGACCGGGCACGGGCCACCAGCTTGTAGACCATCGAGCAGGTCGGGTGGCCGCTGCCGGTCACCAGCTGGGTGCCCACGCCGTAGGAGTCGACGGGCGCGGCGGCCAGCGAGGCGATGGCGTACTCGTCCAGGTCGGAGGTGACCACGATCTTGGTGTTCACCGCGCCCAGCTCGTCGAGCTGCCGGCGCACCCGGTGGGCGACCAGGAGGAGGTCCCCGGAGTCGATCCGGACGGCGCCCAGCTCGGGCCCGGCGATCTCGACGGCCGCGCGCACCGCCTCGGCCACGTCGTAGGTGTCGACCAGCAGGGTGGTGCCGCGGCCGAGGGAGTCGACCTGGGCCCGGAAGGCGTCCCGCTCGCTGTCGTGGAGCAGGGTGAAGGCGTGGGCGCTGGTGCCGACGGTGGGGATGGCGTAGCGGAAGCCGGCCGCCAGGTCGGAGGTGGAGTCGAAGCCGCCGACGTAGGCGGCGCGGGAGGCGGCGACCGCGGCCAGCTCATGGGTCCGCCGGGCGCCCATCTCGATCAGCCGCCGTCCGCCGGCCGCCGCCGACATCCGGGAGGCCGCGGCGGCGATCGCCGAGTCGTGGTTGAGGATGGAGAGGATCACCGTCTCCAGCAGGACGCACTCGGCGAAGGAGCCCTCGACACGCAGGATCGGGGAGCCGGGGAAGTAGACCTCGCCCTCCGGGTAGCCGTGGACGTCGCCGCGGAAGCGGTAGCCGGCCAGCCAGGTCAGGGTCGGCTCGTCGACGATGCGGTGCTCGCGCAGGAAGTCGATGACGGGCTGGTCGAAGCGGAAGTTCTCGACCGCGTCCAGGACCCGGCCGGTGCCCGCGACCACGCCGTAGCGCCGGCCCTCGGGCAGCCGCCGGGTGAAGACCTCGAAGACCGAGCGCCGTTCCGCCGTGCCGGCCTTGAGCGCCGCCTGGAGCATCGTGAACTCGTACTGGTCGGTGAAGAGCGCGGTCGACGGGACGTCCACCGGCAGTCCAAGGTCCGCAACATTCACGACGATCAACCTCGCGTTTTCGTGTCCGGCCGCCCGTCCCGGAGGCAGGACGAACGGGGTCCGCCCCCGTCCGGTGCGGCCATGGCCAGAAGCGTACACCCCATTTCGTCAATCTGACGAGATCTCTCGGAGCGGGTCCGCCGCGAGCCGTCGGCGGCCGGGGAGGGTACCGGGGCCGTTTGTGCGACGGGGGGTGTCAGGTGGCAGCATGGGTGGAGTGACCGTGCCACTGGAGATCGAGCGGACCGAGTCGGCCGAGGAGATCGCTGCCGTCCCCGAACCGGACGTGCCCTGGGTGACCCTCGTGCACAATGACCCGGTCAATCTGATGAGCTATGTCACCTATGTCTTCCAGGCGTACTTCGGCTATCCCAAGGACAAGGCCCACAGGTTGATGATGGACGTCCATCACAAGGGGCGCGCCGTCGTCTCCAGCGGTACCCGCGAGGAGATGGAGCGCGACGTGCAGGCGATGCACGGCTACGGACTGTGGGCCACCCTCTCCCAGGACCGGAACTGATGAGCTCTCACTTCGAGCCGCTGAAGGGCGGCGGCGCCGCCGTGGTGCTGGACGAGGTGGAGATCTCCATCCTGCGTTCCCTCGCGGTCCAGCTCCTGGAGCTGATCGGCCCCGGCGACGAGCCGGCCAAGGGCGAGGACCCGCTGGCCGCCCTGTTCGCCGAGGGGCCCAGCGAGCCGCCCGCCGATCCGGCCCTCGCCCGCCTCTTCCCGGAGGCGTACACCGGCCCGGGCGCCGACGCGGCGGACGAGGAACTGCGGGCCCGCTCCGCCGAGTTCCGCCGCTTCACCGAGACCGATCTGCGCACCCGCAAGCGCGAGGACGCCCTCGCGGTGGTCCGCACCCTCGACTCCCTCACCCCCGCCGGCGACGGCGGGGCCGTGCTGGAGCTGGGCGGCGAGGACTGCCTGCACTGGCTGGGCGCCCTCAACGACCTGCGCCTGACCATCGGCACCCGGCTTGAGGTCGGCGACGAGGACGAGAGCGACTCCCTCTACCGGCTGCCGGACTCCGACCCCCGCAAGCCCATGGTGATGGCCTATCTCTGGCTCGGGGCGCTCCAGGAGACCCTGGTGGAGACGCTGATGTCGTGACCGTGCGCGGTCACGCAGGGTGAGGAAGTGTTCGCTCAGCGGACGCTCAGATCCGGATAAAGATCCTCCCAAGTCCGTGGCGCCCTATCGGCGCGTGCGCCCCGTATGTCCTGTTCTCCCTGTGGTGTGCACCACAATTCCCCGAGTGGATCACCGTTGCGGGCGTGATAGATCTTCACGACCGCTCGGGAACGCCACCCATGTCTCCCGAGGGCGCTTGGGCCGGCAGACCGCCGGTGGCACTCCATCCACATCCGGGGGGATCAGGACCTGGTCCGCGGCCGCTACGCAGCGGAGCGGATCAGCATGGAGAAAGGGCGCACCACCATGACCTCGGTGCAGGTCGACAAGAACGCCGGCGGCGAGGCCGGGAGCAACACCTCGTCCGAGGGCTACGAGCGCGGACTCGGCAGCCGTCAGGTCCAGATGATCGCCATCGGCGGCGCCATCGGCGTGGGCCTGTTCATGGGCGCCGGGGCGAACATCGCCAAGGCCGGACCCAGCATCATCCTGATGTACGCGCTCGCGGGCGTCGTCATCTTCTTCATCATGCGGGCGCTCGGCGAGCTGCTCCTCTACCGTCCGGTCTCCGGCTCCTTCGCCGAGTACGCGCGGGAGTTCCTCGGTCCGTTCTTCGGCTTCGTCACGGGCTGGACGTACTGGCTGATGTGGGTGGTCACCGGCATGGCCGAACTCACGGCCGCCGCCATCTACATGCACTTCTGGTTCCCGGAGATCCCGCAGTGGGTCAGCGCGCTGGTCTTCCTGGTCGTGCTCTTCGGCGTGAACCTGATCTCGGTGAAGATCTTCGGCGAGGTCGAGTTCTGGTTCTCCATGATCAAGGTCACCGCGATCATCGGCATGATCGTGATCGGCCTCGGCGTCCTCACCCTCGGCTTCTCCGACGCCGGTGACACCGCCGCCGCCTCCAACCTCTGGGCCCACGACGGCATCTTCCCGAACGGCATCGGCTCCAGCCTGATGACCCTTCAGGGCGTCATGTTCGCCTACCTCGCCGTCGAGCTCGTCGGCGTCACCGCGGGCGAGTCCGAGAACCCCGAGAAGACCCTGCCCAAGGCCATCAACACGCTGCCCTGGCGCATCATCATCTTCTACGTCGGCGCCCTCGTCGTGATCCTCTCCGTCGTCAAGTGGACCGAGTTCTCCGCGGGCCAGAGCCCGTTCGTCCACGCCTTCGAGAAGATCGGCATCCCGCTCGCCGCCGGCATCGTCAACTTCGTGGTGCTCACCGCGGCCCTGTCGTCCTGCAACTCCGGTATGTACTCCACCGGCCGGATGCTGCGCGACCTGGCCTCCAACCACGAGGCCCCGCAGGCCTTCGGCAAGCTCAACCGCCGCCGCACCCCGGCCGTCGGCATCGGCGTCTCGGTCTGCCTCATGGGCATCGGCGTGGTCCTCAACTACGTCGTCCCGGAGAAGGCGTTCGGCTATGTGGTCTCCGTCGCCACCGCCGCTGGTATCTGGACCTGGATGATGATCCTCATCAGCCATATCCGCTACCGCTCCGCCGTGGACGCCGGCCGGCTGCGCGCCTCCTCCTTCCCGGCCCCGGGCGGCGCGCTGTTCAGCTGGGTGGCGCTGATCTTCCTGGCCGGCGTGACCTGCATGATCGCCTACGACAAGGACGCCCGCGTCTGCCTGTACGTGGCCGCGTTCTGGGCCGTCTGCCTGGCGGTCGGCTGGCGGGTCCTCAAGAAGGGCGACCCGCAGATCGCCGAGCGCGAGCGCGAGACCTCGTCGATCGGCGGCTGACCCCCGGGGCGCGGCCCGCGTCCCACCGGTCGTCTCAGTGGGCGGTCTCCGGATCTCGGATCCGGAGGCCGCCCGCTTATTCTGTCGCCCATGCTGACCATCACCCGAGCCCTGTTCGACCGGATCGTGGCCCACGCCCGCGAGGACCACCCCGACGAGGCGTGCGGAGTCGTCGCGGGCCCGGAGGGCTCCGGGCGCCCCGAGCGCTTCATCCCCATGCTGAACGCCGCCCGGTCGCCCACGTTCTACGAGTTCGACTCGGCCGACCTCCTCAAGCTCTACCGCGAGATGGACGACAACGACGAGGAGCCGGTGGTCATCTACCACTCCCACACGGCCACCGAGGCGTACCCCTCGCGCACCGACGTCTCCTACGCCAACGAGCCCGGCGCCCACTACGTCCTGGTCTCCACCGCGGACACCGACGACGCGGGCCCCTTCCAGTTCCGCTCGTTCCGCATCGTGGACGGTGTGATCACGGAGGAAGACGTGGAGGTCGTGGACGCGTACCCGGTCTGACGGACTCCGGGACGGCGGGCGGTGGACGGGCCCCGGCCGGGGGCGGTGCCGGGGCGGATCGGGACCGGCGGCATACTGAGCCCGATCATCCGATCAACGACACCAGGGCGGCAGGGTCCAGGAAGCCGGTGCGACACCGGCACGGTCCCGCCACTGTGACCAGGCTCCGCGCCTGGAAGTCAGGAACTGACCTGCCGCCTGCTCCGACCGGCCAGGGGACGTGGACATCCCCGGAGGAGGCCCCGCCATGCCCAGGCACCCGTACGCCCTGACGGCCGCCGCCGTCACCGCCCTGCTGGTCCCGCTGACCGGCTGCGGCGCCGGCACCACCGAGACGAAGCCCGACCGCAAGGCGGCGGCCCCCGGCTTCCCCTACACGGTCTCCAACTGCGGCACCAAGACGACCTTCGACGCCCCGCCGGAGCGCGTCGTCACCATGAACCAGCACGTCACCGAGGTGATGCTCGCCCTCGGGCTGGAGAAGTCCCTGATCGGCACGGCCTATCTGGACGACGCGGTGCTGCCCGCGTACAAGAAGGCGTACGACAGCGTCCCGGTGCTCGCCAAGGAGTACCCCTCCAAGGAGAAGCTCCTCGCCGCGAACCCGGACTTCGTCTACGGCGGTTACGCGAGCGCCTTCGACGCCAAGGACGGGCTCAGCCGCGACGACCTCGCGAAGTCGGGCGTCGACAGCCGCCTCAACATCGAGAGCTGCACCGACCGCCCGGCCACGATGGACGACGTCTACCGCGAGATCGACGAGGTCGGCCGCACCTTCGGGGTCGCGGACCGGGCGAAGACCTGGAACGAGGAGGCCCGGAAGCGGGTCGCCGCGACCGCCGGGAAGCTGAAGGGCACGGAGCCGGTCTCGGTCTTCGTCTACGACAGCGGCGACAAGACGGCGTTCACCGCGGGCGGCAAGGGCATCGGCAACGAGATGATCACCCGGGCCGGCGGGCGGAACGTCTTCGCCGACCTGGACAAGGCCTTCGGCGACGCGAGCTGGGAGCAGGTCGTGGCCCGCAAGCCGGAGGTCGTCGTGATCTACGACTACGGGTCCACGACCGTGGAGCAGAAGAAGAAGCGCCTCCTGGAGGACCCGGCCCTCGCGGACGTCCCGGCGATCCGCAACAAGCGCTTCGCGGTGCTGCCGCTCTCCGACGCGGTCCTCGGCGTCCGCGCGCCGGACGCCGTCGCCCGCCTCGCCGACCAGCTCCACCCGTCCGGCCCGAAGGGCTGACCCGGTGCGCCCTTCCCCGCGCCGCGTCCCTCCACCGGCCGGAGGCCGGGCGGGCTCCTCGGCCCCTGGCGGGGTGACTCCGCCGGACGTCCCGGCAGCCGAGCCGGCCCCTGGCCGGGTGACTCCGCCGGACGCCCTCGCGGCCGAGCCGGCCGCTGGCCGGGCGAGTTCCTCGGCCTCCGGCCGGGTGACTCCGGCGGACGATCGGGCGGCCGAGCCGGCTGCCGCCGGTCTGGGCCCCGCCCTCGCGGCGGAGCCCGTGCCCGGTGGGACCCCGCCGGCCTCCGGCCGGGCGACCTCGCCGGACGGCGGGGCGGCCGGTCCGGACGGCCCTGGTCCGGACCCCGCCCCCGCGGCGGAGCCCGCGCCCGCCGGCCCGGAAGCGGCGCAGCGCGCGGCCTCCGGGCCGCCGGGCGGGGCGGCGCCGACCGAGACCGGAACCAGAACCGAGACCGGAACCGGACCCGGGACCGAGACCAGGACCGGGCCGGCCCGCCGCCGGAAGGCGACCCCGTGCGCGGCCCCGCCGCGCCGGGCCGTCGCGCCCGCCGGGCGGATGCGGGTGGTGGCCGTGGCGGGCGGGCTGGTCGTCGCGCTCGCCGTGGCCGTCGTCGCCGGGCTGGCCCTCGGGTCCGTGCGGATACCGCCCGGGGAGGTGCTGGCCGTGCTCACCGGGCAGGCCGAACGCAGCCCGACCCGCACGATCCTGCTGGACGTCCGGCTGCCCCGGGTGCTGCTCGGGGCGATCGTCGGGGCCGGGCTCGCCGTCGTCGGCACCGTCCTCCAGGCGCTGGTGCGCAACCGGCTCGCGGACCCGTTCCTCCTCGGCATCTCCTCCGGCGCCTCGACCGGCGCGGTCGTCGTCCTGGTCCTCGGCGTCGGCGGCGGTCTCACCACGGCCGTCGCCATGCCGGCCGGCGCCTTCGCCGGGGCGCTCGCCGCGACCGTCGCGGTGTGGTTCCTCGCCCGCCGGGGCGGGGCCATGACCGGCGGCCGGCTGGTGCTCGCGGGCGTCACCGTCTCGTACATCCTCACCGCGCTCACCACCCTGGTCCTCATCGCCTCCGGGCGGCCCGAGCACTTCCGGGAGGCGCTGTTCTGGAGCCTCGGCGGCCTCGGCAGCGCCCGCTGGGACGGCATCCTGGTGCCCGGCGCCGTCCTCGCCGCCGGGCTCGTGGTCCTCGTCGCCCTGGCCCGGCCCCTGGACCTGATGCTCGCCGGGGAGGAGGGCGCGACCCTGCTCGGCCTGGACACCTCGCGCTTCCGGGCCGCCGTCTTCGTCCTGGTGTCCCTGGTCACCGCCGTGATGGTGGCCGTCAGCGGCGCCGTCGGCTTCATCGGCCTGATGGTCCCGCACGCCGCCCGGCTGCTCGTCGGGGCCGGGCACCGCGCGCTGCTGCCGGTCGCCGCGCTCGGCGGGGCCGTCGCCCTCGTCGTCGCCGACCTCGCCGCCCGGACCGTCGCCGCCCCGCAGGACGTCCCCGTCGGCGTACTGACCGCACTCACCGGCGGGCCGCTCTTCCTGTGGCTGATGCGCCGCCGCGGCGAAGGAGCCACCGTATGAAACCCGGGCAGCCACCGACCACCGCCCCCGCCGCCCGCCTCACCGTCGAGGACCTGTCCCACCGGGCCGACGGCGGCCGACTCCTCGTCGACGGCGTCTCGTTCACCGTCGAGCCCGGCGAGACCCTCGGCCTGGTCGGCCCCAACGGCAGCGGCAAGACCACCCTCCTCCGCTGCGTCTACGGCACCCTGCGCCCCACCGGCGGCCTGGCCCTCCTCGACGGCGAGGACCTGCACACCATGGGCACCAAGGCCCGGGCCCGCCGCCTCGCCACCGTCCCCCAGGACGGCCACACCGACTTCGAACTGACGGTCCGTGAGATCGTCGCCATGGGCCGCGCCCCGCACAAGCGCTTCTGGGAACCGGAGAACACCGGCGACACCGCCGCCGTCGACGCCGCCCTCGACCTGGTCGGGATCACCGGCCTCGCCGACCGCCTCTTCCCGACCCTCTCCGGCGGCGAGCGCCAGCGCGCCCTGGTCGCCCGCGCCGTCGTCCAGCGGCCCGCCCTGGTGGTGCTCGACGAGCCCACCAACCATCTCGACATCCGGTACCAGCTCGACGTCCTCTCCCTGGTGCGCGGCCTCGGCACCACCGCCCTGCTCGCCCTGCACGACCTCAACATCGCCGCCTACTACTGCGACCGGCTCCTCGTCCTGGACGGCGGCCGCGCCGTCGCCGCCGGCCCGCCCGCCGAGGTGCTGACCACCGAGCTGCTCGCCGAGGTCTACGGTGTGGACGCGGAGGTCGCGACGCACCCGCGCACCGGCGCACCCTCGGTCACCTATCTCCCACGACCGCATGGTGAGCGGAGAGCGTCCATCATCTGAGATCACACTCCGGATCCCGGACAGGGAATCGATACGATGACCGCATGGTTGTCCCAGACGTGAGCGACAAGACGCCGAGCACCCTGCTGCTCGTTGCGCGGCTGCACGTCGATCTGTGCCGCCTCGCCAGCGCGATCTGTACGGCGCGCGCCCCCCGTCCGGGCGCCTGCGCCGCCTGACGCGCGGACGCACCTCAGCCCCAGCAGCACCCCTCGCGCGGGGTACCGGCCGCGCGCCCTACGCACCCGTTCCGACAGGAGACCGCACCATGGCCATCGAGGTCCGCATCCCGACCATCCTCCGCAGCTACACCGACGGCGCCAAGGCCGTCGAGGGCAACGGCGACACCCTCGCCGAGCTGTTCGCCGACCTCGAGTCCCGCCACACCGGCATCCAGGAGCGCATCGTCGACGGGGACCAGCTCCGCCGCTTCGTCAACGTCTACCTCAACGACGAGGACGTCCGCTTCCTGGACGGCATCTCCACCCAGCTCTCCGACGGCGACAACGTGACGATCCTCCCGGCCGTCGCCGGCGGCATGCGCTGATGCGGTACGACTCCCCGCTCGCGGCCGTCGGCAACACGCCGCTGGTCCGCCTGCCGCGGCTGTCACCCTCCGAGGAGGTCCGGATCTGGGCCAAGCTGGAGGACCGCAACCCCACCGGCTCCATCAAGGACCGGCCCGCCCTGCACATGGTCGAGCAGGCGGAGAAGGACGGCCGGCTCACCCCCGGCTGCACGATCCTCGAACCCACCAGCGGCAACACCGGCATCTCGCTGGCGATGGCGGCCCGGCTCAAGGGCTACCGCATCGTCTGCGTCATGCCGGAGAACACCTCCCAGGAACGCCGGGACCTGCTCGCCATGTGGGGCGCCGAGATCATCTCGTCCCCCGCCGCCGGCGGCTCCAACACCGCCGTGCGCGTGGCCAAGGAGCTGGCGGAGGAGAACCCGTCCTGGGTGATGCTCTACCAGTACGGCAACCCGGACAACGCGGGCGCCCACTACGCCACCACCGGCCCCGAGATCCTGGCCGATCTGCCCTCCGTCACCCACTTCGTGGCGGGCCTCGGCACCACCGGCACCCTGATGGGCGCGGGCCGCTATCTGCGCGAGCACAAGCCGGACGTGCGGATCGTCGCCGCCGAACCGCGCTACGACGACCTGGTGTACGGGCTGCGCAACCTCGACGAGGGCTTCGTCCCCGAGCT
This sequence comes from Streptomyces sp. NPDC005805, assembly GCF_040630445.1. Lineage (NCBI taxonomy): Bacteria > Bacillati > Actinomycetota > Actinomycetes > Kitasatosporales > Streptomycetaceae > Streptomyces > Streptomyces sp. NPDC005805. Next base: position 27,242 of record NZ_JBEXXN010000009.1, on the reverse strand, counting down.
GTACGACGCCTCCGTGCTCACCACCCGCTTCTCCGTCGGCTCGGCGGACGCGGTCACCCGCACCCGTGAACTCCTCCAGCAGGAGGGCATCTTCGCGGGCGTCTCGACCGGCGCGGCCCTGCACGCGGCCATCGGCGTCGGCCGCAAGGCGGTGAAGGCGGGGGAGTCCGCGGACATCGTGTTCGTGGTCGCCGACGGCGGCTGGAAGTACCTCTCCACCGGGGTCTACACGGCCGCCACCACCGAGGAAGCGATCGAGACCCTTCAGGGCCAGCTCTGGGCCTGATGCCCGCTGCGTGACGTGACGTGACGTGACGTGACGACCCGGCCCGGCCCCGCCCGGCCGGGTCTCCGCAGCTCCGGGCCCGGCCGTGGCACCCGGCGGGCTCAGGCGGCCAGGTGCCGCACCCGCGCCCAGAGGGCCGGGTCCGCCTTCCCCACCCGGCGCCGGAACTCCCGCACCGGGACCTCGCGCAGCTCGTCCGTCTCCAGGAAGCTCGCCCGCCCCCGCGCGTCGCCGACCGAGCCCGCCGGCAGCGCGATCACCCCGGGCCGCTCCTCGTGGTGCCTGCTGGTGATCTTCGCGACCAGGGCGGTCCCGCCGCGCACCGAGAGGACCAGGCACGGCCGGTCCTTGGAGCCGGGGCCGTCCTCGTAGGGCACGTCCGCCCACCAGATCTCGCCCGCCCGGGGCGCCGGTTCCGGTCCGCCGCGCTCCCGGCCGCCGGGCCGCCCGGGCCGGGGACCGGCCGGGCGCGGGGGACGGACCCCGCCCCGGGCGCGCTCACCCGGCCGCGCCGGGGGCCTGCGCCGCCGCGCCGGGCGTCCGCTCCGCCCGAAGGCGTCCGACAGGGCCACGACCAGCGCGAGCACCACGACCGCGCCTACGGCGAGCCACCACCACGAGTCCATGGTCCAGACGGTACCCTCGCCCGTCCGGCCCTGTCCGGACACGGAGGTGAGTTCCCCCACAACAGAGCGTCGCTGAGGAGCGACAGGCCCAAGGCGGCCTTACGCTCGACGAACCGCACGACCTTCCCCCAGCCCTCCTTCGCCAACGGAGGTTCACGCTCCATGAAGCTCACCGTCGTCGGTTGCTCGGGGTCGTTCCCGTCCGCGGATTCGGCCTGTTCGAGCTACCTCGTAGAGGCCGACGGCTTCCGGCTGCTCCTCGACATGGGCAACGGCGCCCTGGGCGAGCTGCAGCGCCACTGCGGTCTCTACGACCTCGACGCCATCTTCCTCAGCCATCTCCACGCGGACCACTGCATCGACATGTGCGGCTACTTCGTGGCCCGTTACTACCGCCACGACGGCGGCCGCTGCCCCGCGATCCCCGTCTACGGACCCGAGGGCACCGAGCAGCGTCTGACCACCGCCTACGCGGACACCCCGTCGCCCTCCTCGATGAGCGAGGTCTTCGACTTCCACACCCTGAAGCCGGGGAGCTTCGAGATCGGGCCGTTCCAGGTCCGGACCGAGCGCATGGCCCACCCCGTCGAGACGTACGGCATCCGCGTCGAGCACGGCGGCCGCTCCCTCACGTACTCCGGGGACACCGGCGTCAGCGCCGCGCTCGACGAACTGGCCGCCGGGACGGACCTCTACCTGTGCGAGGCCTCCTTCGTGCACGGCAAGGAGAGCATCCCGGACCTGCACCTCAACGGCCGGGAGGCGGGCGCCTCCGCCGCCGCGGCCGGGGCCCGCCGGCTGGTGCTGACCCACATCCCGCCGTGGACGGACGGCGAGCGCAACCTCGCCGACGCCCGCGAGGTCTACACGGGTCCCTCCGAGATCGCCGTCCCAGGCGCCGTGTACGAGGTCTGAGTAGTCCGACTGCTGCCACCGGGCCCGCTGTGCCGCCCGGTGGCAGAATTGTGCTCCTACCAGCGACCGCTTCAGCCTGCGAGGGGTGTATGACAGAGGATCTCGCGGACACCGACCCGCCGGAGGAACCCGGCACCCGCCGCCCCGAACTGAAGCACGACGCGATCGGCTTCTTCGACGCGCTCGTCATCGGCATCAACTCGACGTCCCCGGCCTACTCCCTGGCCGCCGTCATCGGCCCCATCGTGGCCCTCGTCGCCGTCTACGCCCCCGGCGTGGTCCTGGCCTCGTTCGTCCCGATGCTGCTGATCGCCTCCGCCTTCTTCTACCTCAACCGCGTGGACCAGGACTGCGGCACCACCTTCTCCTGGGTCACCCGCGCGATGGGGCCCTGGGCCGGCTGGCTCGGCGGCTGGGCGATCATGATGACCGGTGTGCTGGTGGTCGGCTCCCTCGCCGATGTGGCCGTCGGCTTCGGGCTGCTGACCGTGGGCCTGGACAGCTGGGCCGAGAACGACCTGGTCCGCCAACTGCTCACCGTGCCGCTGATCCTGGTCATGACGGCGATCTGCGTGATCGGCACCGAGGCGTCCGCCCGGGTCCAGAACGCCCTGATCGTCGCCCAGATCATCTGCCTGCTGATCTTCGCCGCGGTCGCCCTCTACCGGGTCTACGCGGGCACCGGCTCCCTGGACGCGGTCAAGCCGGACATCGACTGGCTGAATCCGTTCGGCGCCGGCGGGGCCGCGCTCACCGGCGGGCTGCTGCTGGGCGTGTTCATGTACTGGGGCTGGGAGTCGGCGGTCAACCTCACCGAGGAGGTCAAGGACTCCGCGAGCGCGCCCGGCCGGGCCGGCGTCTGGTCCACCGTCGTGCTGGTCGTGACCTATGTGTCCGTGGGCATCGCGGTCGTCGCCTACGCGGGGCCCGCGTTCCTCGCCGACAACGCGGCCGAGGAGGAGTTCATCTTCGCCGTCCTCGCCAACGAGGCCCTCGGCGGCTGGGACTGGATCGTGCTGCTCTCGGTGGCCACCTCCGCGCTCGCCTCCACCCAGACCACCATCATCCCGGCCTCCCGCACCGCCCTGTCGATGGCCCGGCGCGGCGCCCTGCCCGGCACGCTGGCACGCATCCACCCGCGCTTCCGCACCCCCGACGTGAGCACCTGGGGCGTCGCCGTCATCGCGATCGTCTGGTACCTCGTCGTCAACCAGATCAGCGAGAACGCCCTCTTCGACTCGCTGACCGCCCTCTCCCTGCTCATCGCCTTCTACTACGCGCTCACCGGGGTGGCCTGCGCCGTCTACTACCGCCGCCATCTGACCGAGAGCGTGAAGAACTTCCTGCTCATCGGCCTCGGCCCGCTGATCGGCGCCGGGCTGCTGGCCTGGCTGCTGGTGGAGTCGGTCATCGACATGGCCGACCCGGCGAACTCCTACAGCGGGGTGTCCTGGTTCGGCCTCGGGCCGCCGCTGGTCATCGGCATCGTGATCACGGCGGTGGGCCTCCTGGTGATGGTCGCGCAGCGCTTCGTGGGCGGCCCGTTCTGGCGCGAGCGCCGCTCGGTGGCCGACCCGGACCTGGTCCACGGCGAGACGGGACCGCCGTCCGAGCCGCCCTCCGTCCCGCCGGGGAGGTCCTGACATGGCGGTGGTCCTCGGCTACGACGAGTCCCCGGGCGCGCTGCGGGCGCTGCGGGTCGCGATCGAGGTGGCCGCCGCCTTCGGCGAACCCCTCGTGCTGGTGTACGGGGCGGCCGCGCCCGGCGGCGGGATCGGCGAGGAGTACGGCGCCCACTCCGACGCGGTCCGCCAGGCGGGCCGGGTCGCCCTGGCGCACGCGGTGGAGGCGGCCGACGAGGCCGGCGTCCCGACCACCGTGGAGATCCTGGACGAACGCCCGGCCCAGGCGCTGCTGGACGCGGCGGCCCGGCACGGCGGCCGGGTGATCGTGGTCGGCAGCTACGGGGAGAGCCCGATGCGGGGCGCGCTCCTCGGCTCGACCCCGCACAAGCTGCTGCATCTGTCGACGGTCCCGGTGCTCTGCGTGCCGGGCGAGGAGACGACCGTCTGACGCGGGCCCGGGCCCCGGGAGACGACGTCCCGGGCCCCGGGAGGAGACGACGGCCCCCGGACATGACCGGAGCCCCGGCCCTGAGGACAAAAGGGCGGGGGGCTCCGGTGTACGGGGTGCCGGTCCGGCGGGTGCCGGATCGGGCACGGTGCCGGACCGGGCGGGCCGGACCGGCGGTGGCGCGGGGCTACTTGGCCTCGGCCTTCTGGAGCTCGGCCAGCTCCTCGTCGGACTCGCGGCCCGGCGTCGGCAGATTGAACTTGGTGATCGCGAAGCGGAAGACCACGTAGTAGACCGCCGCGAAGACCAGGCCGACCAGGGCCAGACCCCAGGGGTTGGACGCGATGCCCAGGTTGAGGAAGAAGTCGACCGCGCCGGCGGAGAAGCCGAAGCCGTCCTTCATGCCCAGGGCCCAGGTGAGCGCCATGGAGACACCGGTCAGCACCGCGTGGATCGCGTACAGCACCGGGGCGATGAACATGAACGTGAACTCGATCGGCTCGGTGACACCGGTGACGAAGGAGGTCAGCGCGAGGGAGAACATCATGCCGCCGACGACCTTGCGGCGCTCGGGGCGGGCGCAGTGCACGATCGCGAGGCAGGCCGCCGGGAGGGCGAACATCATGATCGGGAAGAAGCCGGTCATGAACTGTCCGGCGGTCGGGTCGCCGGCGAGGAAGCGGGCGATGTCGCCGCTCTTGCCCTCGTAGGTGCCGGCCTGGAACCACGGGAAGGAGTTGAGCAGGTGGTGCATGCCGACCGGGATCAGGGCGCGGTTGGCGACACCGAAGATGCCCGCGCCGACGGCGCCGGACTCGACCAGGCTCTCACCGAACCAGTGCAGGCCCGCGCCGAGCCACGGCCAGATCAGGCCGAAGAGGATGCCGGCGAGCAGACCGGCGAAGGCGGAGAGGATCGGGACCAGCCGGCGGCCGCCGAAGAAGCCCGCCCAGTCGGGCAGCTTGGTGCGGTAGAAGCGCTGGTAGAGCAGCGCCACGATGATGCCCATGACCACGCCGCCGAGGACCTTGGCGTCCACGGCCTGCTCCACCATGACGATCTTGCCGTCGGCGATGGCTTCCTTCTTCGGCAGGCTGCTGTCGGTGAAGGTGCCGAGCACGCTCTTGAAGACCAGGTAGCCGACCACGGCGGCCAGCGCGGTCGAGCCGTCCGACTTCTTGGCGAAGCCGATCGCGATGCCGACGGCGAAGAGCAGCGCCATGTTGTCGAGCAGCGCACCGCCGCCGGCCGCCATATAGCCGGCGATCTTGGTGATGAAGGTCGGGAACGACTCCTTGCCCAGCATGTCGGGCTGACCGAAGCGCACCAGCAGCGCGGCCGCGGGCAGCACGGCGACCGGCAGCATCAGGCTGCGGCCGATGCGCTGCATGACCGCCATCGCGCCGGCGCCCGTCTTCTTCTTGTCCGCCCCGGGGGCGGCGCTTGCCGTGGACATCAACTTCCTCCATGGGACAAGACGTCGCCGAGCGGAACACGGGGGAGGGCGGCGTCTCAAAAGGGGGACGCGGCCGGTGTGGTCTGGACCGCGTGGTCTACACCTTTGAGTGGTGTAGACCTGTTGTAGCACGGTGAACGTTAGATAAGGAACCTGCGAATTTCCCGCCCGGGGTAACAATCAGGTCACCCACGCGAAGGCCCCCGGACCCTGCTGGGTCCGGGGGCCTCGGGGGCTGCGCGTTCTCCCTGGTGGGAGGGGTGCCGGGGGGTGCTACTTGGTCTGCTCGCGCTCCAGTTCCTCCTCCAGCTCCTCGGGTTCACGCCCCGGAGTAGGAATATTGAAGACAGTGATCAGAACTCTGAAGAGCACGTAGTAGACGACCGCGAAGCAGGCGCCGATCGGGATGATGAGCCACGGTTTGGTGTCCAGGTGCCAGTTGACGACGTAGTCGATGAGGCCTGCCGAGAAGCTGAAGCCCGCCTTCACGCCCAGCGCCCAGGTGATCGCCATCGAGGCGCCCGTCAGCAGCGCGTGCAGACCGTAGAGCAGCGGCGCGGCGAACATGAAGGAGAACTCGATTGGCTCGGTCACGCCCGTCACGAACGAGGTCAGGCCCACCGAGACCATCAGGCCGGCGACCCGCTTGCGGTGCTCGGGGCGGGCGCAGTGGGTGATCGCGAGGGCGGCGGCCGGCAGGCCGAACATCATGATCGGGAAGAAGCCCGACATGAACAGGCCGGCGTCCGGGTCGCCCGCGAAGAACCGGGTGAGGTCGCCCTGCACCACCGTGCCGTCGTCGTCCTGGTACTCGCCCGCCTGGAACCAGAAGAAGGTGTTCAGGAACTGGTGCATGCCGATCGGGATGAGCAGCCGGTTGGCGACGCCGAAGATGCCCGCGCCCCAGGCGCCCAGGTCGATCAGCTGGCGCGCGAAGGTGGTCAGCCCGTCGCCCACCGGCTCCCACAGCAGACCGAAGAGGACGCCGAGCGCGCAGCAGACGAAGGCCATGATGATCGGCACCAGCCGCCGGCCGTTGAAGAAGCCCAGCCAGTCGACCAGCTTGGTGCGGTGGTAGCGCTGCCAGATCACGGCGGTCAGCAGGCCGATCAGGATGCCGCCCAGCACACCCGGGTTCTGCGGGACCCCGTCGGGCAGCTCCTCGGTCACCGAGCCGTCGATCGGGAACGCCTTGAGGACGTTGAAGTAGACGAGGAAGCCCGCCACCGCCGCCAGGGCGGTCGAGCCGTCCGCCTTCTTCGCGAAGCCGATCGCGACCCCGATGCAGAAGAGGAGGGGGAGGCCCAGTGCCCCGTCCAGGATGCCGGTGCCGCCCTTGATCAGGACGTTCGCGGTCTTCTCCCAGAACGGCCCGTCGAGGTACGCGGCGAAGAGGTTGCCCAGGCTGACGAGGAGGCCGGCGGCCGGCAGTACGGCGACCGGGAGCTGGAGGCTGCGCCCCACCTTCTGGAGCCCCTGGAAGAGAGTGCTCCACCCGCTGCGCCGCGGTGCCGCCGTGCTCTCGGTGCTCATGGGCGTCCTCCCGGAACAGGCTCTGTTTGGCAGGTGTCGGAGACTGGTGTAGACCAGTCGGCAGACGGTTCCGGTACCCGCCGCACGGCAGACGCGGGGCGGAGCACTGGTGATCGTCATCATTCGGGACGAGACGGTGACCCGCCCGTGAAGATGGGCCAACCGTGCGTTACCGTGACAAACCGGACCACCCGTGGGCCGGACAGCGCTCCGCGCGCACAACCTCAGGGAGAAAGACATGGCCAGCAAGGCTGAGAAGATCGTCGCCGGCCTCGGCGGCATCGACAACATCGAGGAGATCGAGGGCTGCATCACCCGTCTCCGCACCGAGGTCGTCGACCCCGACAAGGTCGACGAGGCCGCCCTCAAGGCCGCCGGCGCCCACGGCGTCGTCAAGATGGGCACCGCGATCCAGGTCGTCATCGGCACCGACGCCGACCCGATCGCCGCCGACATCGAAGACATGATGTGAGCCGCAGTCACCCGACCTGAGGCGGCCCGCGACGGCACCGCCCGCGCGGCGCGCGACCGTACCGCCCGAGGGGCCCGATCCGGATCATCCGGATCGGGCCCCTCACCCGTCTGCCGATAGGCTCGCCCCCATGTCACGCATCGACGGCCGCACCCCCGAACAGCTCCGCCCCGTCACCATCGACCGCGGATGGAGCAAGCACGCCGAGGGCTCCGTCCTCATCTCCTTCGGCGACACCAAGGTCTTCTGCACCGCCTCCTTCACCGAGGGCGTCCCCCGCTGGCGCAAGGGGAGCGGCGAGGGCTGGGTCACCTCCGAGTACTCGATGCTGCCCCGCTCCACCAACACCCGCGGCGACCGCGAGTCCGTGCGCGGCAAGATCGGCGGCCGCACCCACGAGATCAGCCGGCTGATCGGCCGCTCGCTGCGTGCCGTCATCGACTACAAGGCCCTCGGCGAGAACACCGTCGTCCTCGACTGCGACGTCCTCCAGGCCGACGGCGGCACCCGCACCGCCGCGATCACCGGCGCCTATGTCGCCCTCGCGGACGCGATCTCCTGGGCCCGGGGCAAGAAGCTGGTCAAGGCCGGCCGGCAGCCCCTCACCGGGACCGTGGCCGCCGTCTCCGTCGGCATCGTCGACGGCGTCCCCCTCCTCGACCTCTGCTACGAGGAGGACGTGCGCGCCGAGACCGACATGAACGTCGTCTGCACCGGCGACGGGCGCTTCGTCGAGATCCAGGGCACCGCCGAGGCCGAGCCCTTCGACCGCAAGGAACTGAACGCCCTCCTCGACCTCGCGACCGGCGGCTGCGCCGACCTCGCCGCCCTCCAGCGGGCCGCCCTCGACACCACGGCCCCCACCGCCTGACCGGCGCGCCTCCGGGAGGCCGGGTCCGTGGTGGCGCCCGTCACGGCAACCACCCGGCCCCCCGGGCGCGTCCCTACCGTCAACGGGCGCCCGGGCCGAACCGCGCGCCCGTCCGTCACCGGGGAGGACCTCCATGTCTGCGCGCCGCCGCACCGCCGTCACCATCGCCGCCGTCGCCCTGCTCGTGCCCGCAGCCGTCGGCTGCAGCGCGCTCGACACGGCACTCGACTGCGTCCGGACCGCCGACGCCATCGCCACCAGCGTCGACAACCTCCAGAAGGCCGCCTCCAGCGCCACCGAGGACCCCACCCAGGCCAAGGAAGCCCTCGACGCCATCGACCGAGAGCTGGACAACCTCGGCGACACCACCGACAACGCCGACCTCAGCAAGGCCGTCGACGACCTCGGCACCGGCGTCGACAACGTCCGCAAGTCCATCGAGGCCGGCGACGCCACCCCCGACCTCACCCCCGTGACCGACGCGGCGGCCGAGATCACCAAGGTCTGCACCCCGTAGATACTGGGGGCATGACGCGCCTGATCCTCGCCACCCGCAACGCCGGGAAGATCACCGAACTGAGGGCCATCCTCGCCGACGCGGGCCTCACCCACGACCTCGTCGGCGCGGAGGCCTTCCCCGACGTCCCGGACGTCAAGGAGACCGGCGTCACCTTCGCCGAGAACGCCCTCCTCAAGGCCCACGCCCTCGCGCAGGCCACCGGACTGCCCGCCGTCGCCGACGACTCCGGCCTCTGCGTCGACGTCCTCGGCGGCGCCCCCGGCATCTTCTCCGCCCGCTGGGCCGGCCGGCACGGCGACGACCGGGCCAACCTCGACCTGCTCCTCGCCCAGCTCCTCGACATCGACGTCCCGCACCGCGGCGCCCACTTCGCCTGCGCCGCCGCCCTCGCCCTTCCCGACGGCACCGAACGCGTCGTCGAGGGCCGCCTCACCGGCACCCTGCGCCGCGCCCCGCACGGCACCAACGGCTTCGGCTACGACCCGATCCTCCAGCCGGACGGCGAGAGCCGGACCTGCGCCGAACTGAGCCCCGAGGAGAAGAACGCCATCAGCCACCGCGGCAAGGCCTTCCGCGCGCTGGTCCCGGTGGTCCGGGAACTGCTGGGCTGACCACGTCGCCGGACGCCGCACGACGACGAGGGCCCCGCGCTGCGTGCTCGCGGGGCCCTCGCTGGTGCGGCCGGGGGGACTCGAACCCCCACGGGATCTCTCCCACAGGCTCCTAAGACCTGCGCGGCTGCCAATTACGCCACGGCCGCCCCGGATCAGGCATGCGCCTCAGCCCGGCTCCGGTCAGTGTACGGCCCGCCGCCTACGACGGGGCGACCGGTTTGCGAGCTCCTCCGCGGCACCAGGTGCCGGTCACCGCGTGGCAGTCGGGGCACCGGGAAGCGGCGACTGCGGGCGGGCCGCCCTGCCCCCGGGAACCGAGGGCAGGGCCGTCGCGATCACCGCCCCGCCGGCCTCCTCCGAGGCCGCGGTCCCATGGGGCCCGGGCGGGTCAGATGCCCAGGTCCTTGATGATCTTGGCGACGTGGCCGGTGGCCTTGACGTTGTAGAGGGCGCGTTCGACCTTGCCGTCCTCGTCGACGACGACGGTGGAGCGGATCACGCCGGTCACCGTCTTGCCGTAGAGCTTCTTCTCGCCGAAGGCGCCGTACGCGGTCAGGACCTCCTTGGCGGGGTCGCCGACCAGGGTGACCTTGAGGTTCTCCTGCTCGCGGAACTTCGCCAGCTTCTCCGGCTTGTCGGGGGAGACGCCGATGACGTCGTAGCCGGCGGAGGCGAGGACCTCCAGGTTGTCGGTGAAGTCGCACGCCTGCTTGGTGCAGCCGGGGGTGAGCGCCGCCGGGTAGAAGTACACGATCACCTTGCGGCCCTTGTGGTCGGCGAGGGAGACCTCGTTGCCGTCGGCGTCGGGCAGGGTGAAGGCGGGGGCGGTGTCGCCGGGCTGGAGGCGCTCGCTCATGGTTCTCCTCGGGTCACGCGGGTGAGTACGCCGTCGAGCGTAATGGGGGTGCCGTGGGGTGCGGTGGCGCGAGTGCTGACAGACTGTCGATGCAGGACCACTCAGGCGGACGCGGAGACGGAAGGCGGCGGCGGTGTCGGATACCAGGACCCCAGCGCAGATCGAGGCGGACATCGTGCGCCGGCGCGAGCAGCTCGCCGAGATGCTCGACGAGATCGGTGTGCGGGTGCACCCGAAGACGGTGATCGGCGACGCGAAGGCCAAGGTCGCGTCGACCGTGGACGCGACGGCGGGGCGCGCGTTCGTCGCGGTGAACCGCACGATGTCGGATGTGAAGGGGAAGTTCGTCTCGGAGGACGGCGCGCCGAGGCTGGAGCGCGTGGTGCCGGTGGCGCTGGTCGCCGTCGGCCTGGTGGGACTGCTGGCGATGTCGGCGCGCCGCCGCCGGGGCTGACCCGGCCGACCCCCTGGGCGTCCGGCGGTCGCCGGGGCGGGTAATTTTGTCGCGTGAGCGCCAACAGCCATGAGCAGCGGACCCAGCACGCCACCCAGCACGACAAGCTTCCGATCCGGATGCTGCACGACCGTGTGCTGGTGCGGACCGACATCCCCGAGGGGGAGCGGCGGTCCAGCGGCGGCATCGTGATCCCGGCGACGGCGGCGGTGGGCCGGCGTCTGGCCTGGGCCGAGGTCGTCGCCGTCGGCCAGAACGTGCGGACGGTGGAGCTGGGCGACCGGGTGCTGTACGACCCGGAGGACCGGGCCGAGGTCGAGGTGCGCGGGGTGGCGTATGTGCTGATGCGGGAGCGGGATCTGCACGCGGTGGCCGCCGACCGGTTCCAGGGGTCGGAGGACTCCACCGGGCTGTATCTCTGAGGACTCCCGCCCGCGGGATGTGCGGAAGGGCCGGTGACGGTGGTCACCGGCCCTTCGCCGTGTCCGCCCCCGGCCGCTTGCTACCGTGGGGAGACCTCGACGAGACGCGCCGTACCGGGTTTCCGCAAAGACGACGCACCTGAGTACGTGTCCCCGTGTTTCGGAAGGTGCCGTCATGGCCTGGGTTCTGCTGGTGGTCGCCGGTCTGCTGGAGGTCGGCTGGTCGGTCGGGATGAAGTTCACGGACGGGTTCACCCGGCTCTGGCCCAGTGTGTTCACGGGTCTGGGGATCGTCGCGAGCATGGTGCTGCTGTCGCAGGCGGCGAAGTCCCTCCCCATCGGGACGGCCTACGGGGTGTGGGTCGGGATCGGTGCGGCGGGGGCCGCGGTCGTGGGTATGGCGGTCCTGGGCGAGCCGGTGACAGCGGCCCGGATCTTCTTCGTGTGTCTGCTGCTGGTGGCGGTCGTCGGTCTGAAGGCGACCTCCGGGCACTGAGGCCGGCCGGCTATCCGGGTGGGGTCGGCGCGGGGGCTTCCGGCGGGCTCGGTGCCGGGGGCGCGGGCGCACCGGTGGGCGGGCCGCTCGGGGCCGCCGGGGGTGTGGACGCCGGGGCGGCGGGCGCCGGAGCCGGGGCCGAGGGGGCGACAGGGACGACGGGGACGGGGGAGGGCCGTGGGCCCGCCGCCGGGCCGCCGGCCTGCTCGTCCCACGGCTGCTCCCGCCCCTCGCCGGTCTCCCCCTCCCCCTCGGCCTCGCCCTCGCCCTCGCCGGGCGGGGGCTCCTCCTCGCGGATCTCCTCGGTGACCCGCAGATCGAAGTCGCTGACCTCGCTGCCTTCGAGGACGGCCGTCGTGTAGTCGGCCCAGATCTCGGCCGGCACCCCGCCGCCGTTGATCCGGGCCGCGCCGAGGGCGCCGTACAGCGGGGTCTGCGCGCCCGTCTTGGGGTTCTGGCCCATCACGGCGACCACGGTGACGAGATCGGGGGTGTAGCCCGCGAACCAGGCGGCCCGGTCCTCCTCGGCGGTGCCGGTCTTGCCGGCGGCCGGGCGGCCGACCGCGCTCGCGGCGGCGCCGGTGCCGCCCTCCACCACATTGCGGAGCACCGCGGTCGTGGTGTCGGCGGCCTCCCGGGAGACGGCCCGCCGGGGGGTGCGGTCGGGGAGGGCCACCTCGGTCCCGTTGCGGGTCAGCGACTCCACGATGGTGTAAGGGGTGCGCTTGCCGTGGGCCGCGAGGGTCGCGTACGCCTCGGCCATGTCGACCACGCTGGCGGTGGCGGGGCCGAGGGCGATCGAGGGGGAGGCGGTGAGGTCCGGGGTGGCGGCGGGGAGGCCGAGGGCGATGGCGGTGCGGCGGACGTCGTCGGGGCCGACGTCGACGGCCATCTGCGCGTAGACGGCGTTGACGGACTCGTCGGTGGCGCGGCTGACGCTGAGCGGGCCGAAGGAGACGTCGTCCTCGTTCTCGGGGGTGTAGGCGGCGCCGGGCCAGCCCTGGACCGGGCGGGCGGACGTGCCGTCGTACACGGTGTTGGGGGTGATCGGGCGGCCGTCCTGGGTGGTGGCGGAGTTCTCGACGGCGGCGGCGAAGACGAAGGGCTTGAACGTCGAGCCCACCTGGTAGTCGCGGCGGGTGGCGTTGTTGACGTACTGGCGGGTGTAGTCGACGCCCCCGTACATGGCGACCACCTTCCCGGTGGCCGGGTCGATGGAGGCGCCGCCGACGCGGACGTTGCGGTCGGCCTCGTTGCCCTCGTCGAGCCGGGAGGTGACGCGTTCGCCGACGGCCTCGGCGAAGGCGTCCTGCATACCGGGGTCGAGGGTGGTGGTGATCCGGTAGCCGCCGGCGGCCAGGGACTTCTCGTCCACGGTTCCGGTGCGGGCGAGGTACTCCTCGACGGCCTGCACGATGTAGCCGCGCTGGCCGGAGAGCCCGGGGGAGCGGCCGGCCTGCTGCGGGGCGGGGAAGCGCATGCCCGCGCGCTCGGCGGGGGTGAGCCAGCCCTCCTTGACCATGCCGTCGAGGACGTAGTTCCAGCGGGCGAGGGCGGCGCCGCGGTTCTGCGGGTGGGTGGTGATGTCGTACTGGCTGGGGGCGTTGAGCAGGGAGGCGAGGTAGGCGCCCTCGGCGGTGTCGAGGTCGGCCGCGTCCTTGCCGTAGTAGGCGTGGGCGGCGGCCTGGATGCCGTAGGCGTTGCGGCCGAAGTAGCTGGTGTTGAGGTAGCCGCGCAGGATCTCGTCCTTGCTCTGCTCGCGGCCGAGCTTGACCGCGATGAAGAACTCCTTCACCTTGCGGGTGACGGTCTGCTCCTGGGCGAGGTAGTAGTTCTTGACGTACTGCTGGGTGATGGTCGAACCGGACTGGCGGCCCTTGCCGGTGACGGTGTTCCAGCCCGCGCGGACCATCGCCATGGGGTCGATGGCGGGCGCGGAGTAGAAGTCCCGGTCCTCGGCGGCGAGGACGGCCCGCCGGACGGTGAGCGGGACCTCGGTGAGCCGGACGTTCTCGCGGTTGACGTCCCCGTCGCGGGCGATCTGGGTGCCGTCGCGGTAGAGGTAGACATTGGTCTGGGCTGTCGCGGAGTCGTTGGCCGCCGGGATGTCGACGAGCAGATAGCCGGCGGTGAACGCGCCGGCGGTCAGGAGTACGACGAGCAGCGCCGCGCCGAGGACCATGCGCCAGGTGGGGATGACGCGGCGCCAGCCGGTGCGTCTGCGGCGGGCCTTGGCAGCCTCGGGGCCGGTGGCTCCGGCGACGGTGGCGTCCCGGGGGGTCCAGCGCTGCTGCTGTGACTCGTCACTCATGTCCCCATAGTGCACTTTTATCCGTCTTATCCCTTTGATCTGGGCGCGTCGTTCCGGGGGCGTTGATCCTGGGCGCCATCCGGGCGCGGGGGCGCGGCGGAGGCCGGAAATGCGCTCGCGGGGGACGGGCCGGCCTGGCTAGGGTCGTGCGCTTTGGTGCCGGCCGGCGGGGGCGGGTGCCCGGGCGGAGGAAGGGAGTGCGGGCTGTGGTGCGGCTCTATGCGGTCGTCGCAGCGGGTGGGTTCCGCCGCTATGCCACCTATCGGGTGGCCACGGCCGCGGGGGTGTTCACCAACACCGTCTTCGGCTTCATCGTGGCGTACACCTATATGGCCCTGTGGGGCGCCCGGCCCGGACTCGGCGGCTACGACCAGTCCCAGGCCCTCACCTATGTGTGGCTCGGCCAGGCCCTGCTGATGACCTGCGCCATGATGGGCGGCGGCTTCGAGGACGAACTCGTCGAGCGCATCCGCACCGGTGACATCGCCGTCGACCTCTACCGCCCCGCCGACCTCCAACTGTGGTGGCTCGCGGGCGACCTGGGGCGGGCCGCCTTCCATCTGCTCGGCCGGGGCATCGTGCCCCTGCTCGTCGGCGCCCTCGCCTTCGACCTGGCGCTGCCCGCCTCCCCGGCGACCTGGCTCGCCTTCCTCCTCGCCGTCGCGCTGGGGGTGGTGGTGAGCTTCGCGTTCCGCTTCCTCGTCGCCCTCTCCGCGTTCTGGCTGCTGGACGGCGCGGGGGTGCTCCAGATCTGCTGGCTCGCCACCATGTTCTTCTCCGGGATGCTGCTGCCGCTGAACGTCTTCCCCGGCGCCCTCGGCGAGGTGGCCCGCGCCCTGCCCTGGTCCTCGCTGCTCCAGGTCCCGGCGGACGTCTTCCTCGGCCGGCACACCGGCTGGGACCTGGCCGGCGCCTACGCCTTCCAGGCCGGCTGGGCCCTGGCCCTGCTCGCGGCCGGCCGGGCCCTCCAGACGGCCGCGACCCGCCGGGTGGTGGTCCAGGGTGGCTGAGACCCGCCGGGTGGTGGTCCAGGGTGGCTGAGACGGTGAGCCGGGAGCCGGCCGCGCACGGCGCACGGGCCCCGGAGGAGGAGCCCCGGGCGGTCGGCGCGCTGCGGGCGTACGGACTGATCGTCGCGATGTGGGTCCGCTCCACGATGACCTACCGGCTGTCGTTCGCCATGACCGCGCTCGGCAACCTCACCGGGACCGCCTTCGACTTCGTGACGATCCTGCTGATGTTCTCGCACGTCGACGCCCTCGGCGGCTGGTCGCTGCCCGAGATCGCCTTCCTGTACGGGACGACCAGCACCGCCTTCGGGCTGGCGGACCTGCTGCTCGGCTCCATGGAACGGCTCGGTCGGCGGGTCCGCGACGGCACCCTGGACACCCTGCTCGTCCGGCCCGCCCCGGTGCTCGCCCAGGTCGCCGCCGACCGGTTCGCGCTGCGCCGGCTGGGCCGGATCGTCCAGGGCCTGCTCGTCCTCGGCTGGTCGCTCCTCGCCCTGGACGTCGAGTGGACCCTCACCCGGGCGGCGGCGGTGCCGTTCATGGTGGTCTGCGGGACCGCGATCTACGGGGCGGTCTTCGTCCTGGGCGCCGCGTTCCAGTTCTGGGCGCAGGACGCCACCCAGGTGCAGAACTCGTTCACCTACGGCGGCAACACCCTGCTCCAGTACCCGCCGTCGATCTTCGGCAAGGACCTGGTGCGCGGGGTGACCTTCGTCGTGCCGCTCGCCTTCGTCAACTGGGTGCCGTCGATCTACGTCCTGGGCCGGGAGTACCCCGTCGGCCTCCCCGGCTGGTTCGCGCTGCTGCCGCCCGTCGTGGCCGCGCTCTGCCTGGCGCTCGCCGGGCTGGCCTGGCGCCGGGGGCTCCGCTCGTACCGCAGCACCGGCAACTGACACGATCCCGGACACGGAAGGAGAGTCCCGCACCCATGGACGGCAGCGGCGACTTCATCGAACTCGACGGCGTGGAGAAGGTCTTCGAGGTCCGCCGCCGGGCGGGCCGGTTCCGGCGCGAGCGGCACACCGTGCGCGCGGTCGACGGGATCTCCTTCACCGTGGCGCGCGGCGAGATGGTCGGCTACATCGGCCCCAACGGCGCCGGCAAGTCCACCACCATCAAGATGCTCACCGGCATCCTCACCCCCAGCGCCGGGCGGCTGCGCGTCGCCGGGGTCGACCCGACCCGTGAACGCACCCGCCTGGCCCGGCGGATCGGCGTCGTCTTCGGCCAGCGCACCACCCTGTGGTGGGACCTGCCGCTGCGCGACTCCTACCGCCTGATGCACCGCATGTACCGGATCCCGGACACGGTCTTCCGGGCCAACCTGGAGCGCTGCGTCGAACTCCTGGACCTGGCCGAGCTGCTGGAGGTCCCGGTCCGCCAGCTCTCCCTCGGGCAGCGGATGCGGGGCGACATCGCCGCCGCTCTGCTGCACGACCCCGAGGTGCTCTATCTGGACGAGCCGACGATCGGGCTGGACGTCGTCTCCAAGGCGAAGGTCCGCGGCTTCCTGCGCGACCTCAACGCCGAACGCGGCACCACCGTCCTGCTCACCACCCACGACCTGACCGACATCGAGCAACTCTGCAAGCGGGTCATGGTCATCGACCACGGCCGCCTGATGTACGACGGCGCGCTCGCCGGGCTGCACGAGGTCGGCGAGAGCGAACGGACCCTCGTGGTGGACCTGGAACGCGAGCTGCCGCCCATCGAACTCCCCGGGGCGCGCACGGTCCGCACCGAGGGCCCCCGCCAGTGGCTCGCCTTCCCCGCCGCCCGCTCCGCCGCGCCCCTCGTGGCCGCGCTTGCCGAGGCGTACCCGCTGGTCGATCTCTCCGTGCGGGAGCCGGACATCGAGGCGGTGATCGCGAAGATGTACGCGGACCGTCCGGCTGGCTAGGGTGGTCGGCATGACGAGCGAACTCCCCGAGATGAGAGCGTCCGACTCCGAACGGGAGAGGGTCGCCGAGCGACTGCGCGACGCGGTCGCCGAGGGGCGTCTGGACATGGACGAGTTCGAACAGCGCCTGGACGCCGCGTACCGGGCGCGCACACACGGTGAACTCGCGCCCCTGGTACAGGACCTGCCCGCCCCCGGGGCGGCGGCGGGGCCCGCCGTCGCCGACCCGGCCGCCGCCGCGCCCGCCCGCACCAACTGGCGCGAGCGCATCGGCGTGCCCGCGACCTCCCGGAACGCCTTCGCGTTCTGGGGCGGGTTCAGCCGGCGCGGGAGCTGGACGATCGGCCGGGGGTTCAACGCGGTCGTGCTGATGGCAGGCGGCGAACTCGACCTGCGCGAGGCCCGGTTCGAGGCCGAGGAGACGGTCATCACCTGTGTCGCCGTCATGGGCGGGGTGTCGGTGGTCGTACCGCCGGACCTGAACGTCGAGGTCACCGGCATCGGCCTGATGGGCGGCTTCGCCGAGGAGGGCACCGTCGACCGGGCCCCCGCCCCGGACGCACCGCGCGTCGTGGTCCGCGGACTCGCCGTGATGGGCGGGGTGGCGGTGGAGCGCAAGCGCACCCGCGCGGAGAAGCAGCGCCTGAAGACGGAGCGCGCGGAGCGGCTCCGGCTGGAGAAGGAGCAGGCGCGCGAGGAGAAGGAGCAGGCGCGGCTGGAGAAGCGGCTGCGCAAGGAACTGGACTGAGGCGGTCGCGCCGCCGCAGCAGCTCTGTTGTGGGGGGCGCTCTCGCGGAGAGCGCCGAGGGCCCCGGGACGGTTTTCGACCGTTCCCGGGGCCCTCGTGCGTGGTGCGGGTGGCGTGCGTGCGGCCCTCGCGTGTGCGGGCCGGGCGTCAGAGCGTCCGCAGGCTCACCGTCTCCGCCATCCGCGCGTACCCCGCGTCGCTCGGGTGCAGATGGTCACCGGAGTCGTACAGCGGGTACAGCCGCTGCGGCGCGTACGGGTCGCGCAGGGCCCGGTCGAAGTCGACGACCGCGTCGAAGATCCCGCCCGCGCGGATCGCCTTGTTGATCTCCACCCGGGCCGACTGCACGGCCGGGGTGCAGAACCGGTGCCCGCCGCACGGCAGCACCGTCGCGCCCACCACCCGCAGGCCCTCCGCCCGGGCCCGCGCGGCGAGTTCCCGGTAGCCGGCGACCACCTCGGCCGCGGGTGGCGCGTACGGCTCGCGCAGCAGGTCGTTGATGCCGATGGCGACCACGACCGTGCGCACCCCGGACCGGTCCAGCACGTCCCGCTGGAGGCGGTCGAGGGTGCTGGGCCCGCGGCCCTCGGTGAGCAGCCGGTTGCCGCTGATGCCCTGGTTGAGCACGCCGTAGCGGCCGCCGAGGCGGTCGGCCAGGACGTCCGGCCAGCGCAGGTTGGCGTCGAGGGTGGAGGAGACCCCGTCGGTGATCGAGTCGCCGACCGTGACGACCGCGCCCTGCGCCTGCGAGGTGAGCACGTCCACGGCGGTGACGTGGTGCCAGGAGGTGGTCCGCCCCGTGTACGCCTCCCCCCTCTCGTCGCCGGTCCGGTCGCCGTCGGCGACGTACGAGGTCTGGCGCGCCTGCGGGTGCATGGTCGCCGGGCCGCCGGGGGCGGGGGTGTGGACGCTGATCAGCAGATCGCCGTCGTACGGGATGCGCAGCGCGACCGGGTCGCTGACCAGGTGCCCGCCGGGGGCGATGGTCACGGTGTGTGCTCCGTCGAACACGACCGGACGGACCGTGCCGGGGACCGCCGCCGCGCCGCCCGCCCGGACGGCGAGGGAGACGGCGGAGATGTGCAGGGGCACGGTGCCGTAGAGGTTGGAGAGGGTGACGCGGGCGGCGGTACCGCCGATGCTCGTGTGCACGACGTTGCGCACGGAGCGACCGTCCCGGCCGCTGGGGGAGCCGAGCGGGGTGTCGGCCGGAGCCGGGACCACCGGGCTCGCCGCCCAGGTGCCGATCCAGACGGGAGCGGCTGCCGGAGGTGTACGCAGGGCCGGCCGGTCCTTCACGGCGCCGACCCCGAGGTAGATACCGCCACATATCGCGACAATGGCGGCCATGAGGGCTGCGAGACTCGCATACCCCTGACGCTTGTTCATGCACACATCATCCTGTACGCCCCGGGAACTCGGCGCGCCGCCCGGGAGTCCACGAGTCAGGGACAATGCGTACGGGACGTACGCGCGGACGGGTGGAGCGCATGGAACGCACAGAACCGGATGAGCCGGACGCGAGGGGGCGCCCCTCGGGCGCGGGGCGGGGCGGTGGCGCGCTGCCCGAGGGGGGTGCGCCCGAGCCGGGTGCCGAGGCCCGTGTGACCTGGGCGGTCGGGCCGGACGGGGCGGCTTCCGCGACGTCCACGACGTCCGGTGGGGGTGCCCCGGCGGGTGGCGGGGGCCCCGGTACGTCCGGCGGGGCTTCGGCGCCCGGCGGCCGGGGCGACGCTCGGGGCGGCGGCTCGGGCTCCGTCGAGCCGGGGGCCGGCCGCGGTGACGCTTCGGGCGGCGCCGGGCCGGACTCCGCGGTGGCGGGTGCGCCGCCGGAAGGCGTGGCCGGTGCCGGCCCGCTGCCGGTGGCCGACGAGGCGCGGTCGGGCGACGACGCGCGGTCGGGTGGGAGCCGGGCCGGGTCGGGGGCGGTGCCCACCGGCGCCGACGTGCCGGCCGCGCCGGACACCCCGGCGCGGGCGCTTCCGGCCGGGGCCCCGGCCGGGCGGGCGGCTCCCGGGAGCGGCGGGGTCGGGGGCGCGGCCCCCGGGCGCGGGACCGGGAAGACGGCCCCCGGGACCGGGACCGGGGGCGGCGGGCTGCCCGGGTTCGCGTACACCGCCGCCGACGAGGAGAAGCGCCGCGGCGTGCGCCGGATGAAGGCGACGGCCACCGGCCTGCTCCTCTTCGTCGCCGTCGTCTACGCCCTCGCCACCTGGGCCGAGAAGTCCGGCGCCGGCCCCTGGGCCGGATACGTCGCCGCCGCCGCCGAGGCCGGCATGGTCGGCGCGCTCGCCGACTGGTTCGCCGTCACCGCGCTGTTCCGCCACCCCCTCGGCATCCCCATCCCGCACACCGCGATCATCCCCAACAAGAAGGACCAGCTCGGCGCGTCCCTCGGCTCGTTCGTCGGCGAGAACTTCCTCTCCGAGGGCGTCGTGCGGACCCGGCTGCGCTCCCTCGGCATCAGCCGCCGCCTCGGGAGCTGGCTCGCCGACCCCGCGCACGCGGACCGCGTCACCGCCGAGCTGTCGACCGCGCTGCGCGGCGCGCTCACCGTGCTGCGGGACTCCGACGTCCAGGCGGTCGTCGGCGAGGCCATCACCCGTCGCGCCGAGGCCGCCGAGATCGCGCCCGGCGTCGGCAAGACCCTCCAGAAGGTGGTCGCCGACGGCGCCCACCACCGCGCCGTCGACCTGATCTGCGCCCGCGCCCACGACTGGCTGGTGCTGCACGCCGACTCCGTGATGGGCGCCGTCGAGGGCGGCGCCCCCGGCTGGACCCCCCGCTTCGTGGACCGCAGGGTCGGCGAGCGCGTCTACCGCGAACTGCTGCGCTTCGTCACCGAGATGCGCGACATGCCGGGCCACCCGGCGCGCGGCGCGATCGACCGCTTCCTCGCCGACTTCGCGTCCGACCTCCAGTCCGACACCGAGACCCGGGACCGCGTCGAGCGCCTCAAGTCCGAGCTGCTGTCCCGCTCCGAGGTGCAGGACGTCATCGCCTCGGCGTGGTCCTCGGTCCGCGGCATGATCATCTCGGCCGCCGAGGACGACCGCAGCGAACTCCGGCTGCGCGCACGGGCCTCGCTCCTGTCGCTGGGCGCGAAGCTCGCCTCGGACGAACGCCTCCAGACCAAGGTGGACGGCTGGGTCGAGGACGCGGCGGTGTACGTGGTGACCACCTACCGCGGCGAGATCACCTCGCTGATCTCCGACACGATCGCCGGCTGGGACGCGGAGCAGACCTCCCGCAAGATCGAGGCGAACATCGGACGGGACCTCCAGTTCATCCGGATCAACGGCACGGTGGTCGGCGCCCTGGCGGGCCTCCTGATCCACACGGTGGCGCACGCGCTGGGCGGCTGACGCCCGGGCCCTGCCGAGTCGGTGGGGCCGGCAGTGCGTCACCGCCCTGGTCGGCTCCGGGAACCGAACGCGGACGCGGGCGTTACGGGGGTGGCCTCGGCGGTCTCGGCCGCATGGGCCTCTCGGGGCGCGGGCACCGGCGCGTCCACCAGGTGCGCCCACGGCCGCTGCCGCCCGCCGCTGACCGCCGCCACGCCCCGTTCGTCGTACCGGGACGTCGCCAGCGACCACGCGAGGTTCCCCGCCATGAGGTGCCGCATGCCCTCCACATAGTGCTCGACGTGCCCGTGCACCTCCGGCCGCACCCCGCGCCGGCCCGACCGCGACCTCGGCAGGGAGCCCGGCAGGGACGCGGCGAGCGCAGTGAAGCGCGCGGCCCGCTCGTTGGCCAGGTCGGCAACGAGGTCCACGGCCTCGTCCAGCGTGCAGCCCTTCTGCTCGCGCAGCACCACCACGCTGTTGTTCACGTCCCCGGCCGCCAGTTCCTTCGGGAGCGAGACGATGTCGTTGACGAAGATGACCACCTCCGCCGTGATCTCCCGCATCTCCCGCAGCGGAGAGCCCCCGTGCAGTTCGTCCGGCAGGGCGTAACCCCCGCACCGCTCCGTGAAGTCGAGGCAGGGCTGCACCCCTATCGTGTGCCGCCGCAGCCGCAGGAACTCGTCGAGGGTGGGCAGGTGGTCCGCGTTCCGGTTGAGCGCCTCGCCCCGGTGCGCGGCCATGTACGCGAGCCAGTGGCGGCGGAAGCGCTGCTGCCAGCCGCGCGCCGCGCCCCGGGTCGCGCGCCGCCAGATGTCCCGGAAGCCGAGGACGAGCGGCGGCTCCCCGGTCGGCTCCCCGGGCGGTCCGGCGGACGGGGAGCCATCCGTGCCGCCGGCGGGCGTCATCGTCCGGCCGAGGGTGTCCACCAGCTCCTCGATCGCCTCCGGCCGGGTGCCCAGCAGGCCGTCGAACTGGTCGTCGAAGATGAAGAACCAGGCGTTGAAGTCGGCGGCGAGGTCGAGGTCGCCGCCCGTCGCGTCCGGGTAGAAGTACGCCATCAGCCGTTCCAGCCGCAGCGTGTCGTACTCCCGGGCCGCCGCGCCCCCGGTCAGCAGCCCCGTCTCCAGCAGCCACTGGAGCGTGTGCCGGCGCGCGCGTTCCGCGTGCGGGTTGAGGCGCGCGGGGAACGGGATCCGGATTCCGGCCGTGCGCCGGGTCGGGTCCGAGAGATGGCCGGAGTGCCTCACGTTGGTCATACCTGCCCCCTGAGCGGTCCGGCGTGGCTCGCAGCCCTACGAAGGCTAGGGCTCCCGCCATCCCTTGGGGAGCGCCCGGAGTGCACGAAATCGCCCCGGACGGAGTGAGTTCGGACGGCGCACGCCCCGCGATGACACCTCGTGGGGCGGGTGGGACGGAAGAGACTCCAGCGTTCACTGACGTACCGTCAATCAAGCTTCGACGCAAGCCTGTTCGGCGACAGAGTGCCCGAGTCGCCGCGTCCCGCTACCAGAACCGCCCGCCCTCCGGGACCGGTACGCCCGCACCGTGTCACGGAACGTTCCAGGGGGCGTACGCTTCGCGAGTACCGGGCGCCCCGAGGGCGCGCCACCCGCCCGGCCCGCCGAAGCCGACGCGCCCACCGACGCACGATCCAGCGACCTACTGGCTGACCGACTGACCGACTGACCGACCGCTGACGGACCGACCGATTGACGGACTGACGGACTGACGGACTGACGGACTCAGTGACTGACGACAGACTCACGGCCGAAGGAACAGATGTGGCCCACACGGGAGACCGGCCGGGGCGACCGCGCCGGCTGCTGCTGGAGCGTGACGCCGAACTCGCCGCGGTGGAAGCCCTGCTGACGGAACTGGGACCCGCGGCCACGGGAGCCGCCGCGCCCGGCACAGGTGGGCTGCTCGCCTTCGCGGGCCCCGCCGGACTCGGCAAGACCACCCTGCTCACCGAAGTACGCCGCCGGGCCGTGGCCCGCGGCTGCACGGTGCTCTTCGCCCGGGGCGGCGAGCAGGAGCAGGGCGTGGCCTTCCACGTCGTGCGCCAGCTCGTCCAGCCGGTGCTGGCGGCGACCACCGAGAAGGAGCACCGCAAGCTGCTGGGCAGCTGGTACGACATCGTGGCCCCGGCGATGGGGCTGGTGGCCGGCGCCGGCTCCGCGACCCCCGACCCGCAGGGTGTGCGCGACGGCCTCGACTGGATCGCCACCCGCTTCGCCGTCCAGCACGCGCCCCTGGTCGTGATGCTCGACGACGCGCACTGGGCCGACGCCGAGTCCCTGGCCTGGCTCACCGGCTTCGCCCCGCGCGTCACCGAGCTGCCGATGCTGCTCGTCGTCGCCTACCGCTCGGACGAACTCCCGGTCGACGCGGCCGCGTTCGCCGGGCTCGCGGAGCGCCACGGCTCGCAGCCGTTCGACCTGGTGCCCCTCACCCCGGGCGCGGTGCGCCACCTCGTCCGGGACGCGCTGGGCGAGGAGGCGGACGACGGCTTCTGCCGGGAGACCTGGGCGGTCACCGGTGGGAACCCGTTCGAGACCGTGGAACTCGCCGCGAAGGTCGCCGACCGGGGCCTGAAGCCGCAGCTCGCGCACGTCCCCGAACTGCGGGAACTCGCCTCGGCGGTCAAGGGCAGCGGCCTGGTGGAGCGGCTGGAACGCCTCGGCACG
Organism: Streptomyces sp. NPDC005805; assembly: GCF_040630445.1. NCBI lineage: Bacteria > Bacillati > Actinomycetota > Actinomycetes > Kitasatosporales > Streptomycetaceae > Streptomyces > Streptomyces sp. NPDC005805. The sequence goes on along the minus strand of NZ_JBEXXN010000009.1, from coordinate 3,645 downwards.
TCCACCGTGCGCTTCGCCTGGGCCGCCGCCGTGCTCGGCGCGGAGGCGACCCGCGGTCTGGCGGCGAGCGTCGGTGGTCTGGGCGAGGTCGAGTCCGCCGACGCGGTGGCGCGGCTGCGCGAGGCGCGCATCCTGGCGGATCCGGCAGCGGAGGGCACGGGTCCGGGTGGGGTGCCGCCCGGTCGGCGCGGGGGTGACGCGGATGTGGCCGCGGCGGGGGTGATCGCCGGGAACGTCGCGTCCGGGGCCGCGGGCCTCACCGGGGCCGCCGACCGGGACGGGACCGCCGGGGCCGGGGCCGGTGGCTCCGACGTCCCCGCCGCACCGGACGGCTCGCCGGGCCCAAGCGGCCCGAACCCCGGCCACCACCCTCGCCTCGCGCGGGCCGCCGACGCCCTCCCCGCCTCCCTCATGCCCGGCGGCTCCGCCGCGCCCACCGCCACACCCCTCGTCCCCGGAGCGCGCGAAGCCGCCGACGGCCCCGTCGACGACCGGCTGGAGTTCTTCCACCCGCTCGTCGCCTCCGCGGTCTACCGCGCCATACCCGCCGCCTTCCGCGTCGCCATGCACGGCCAGGCGGCGGCGGTCGTCTCCGGTGCCGGGCTCGGCGTCACCACCGTCGCCCGGCACCTGCTGGAGATGCACCCGGAGAGCGACCCGTGGGCGGTCCGCCAGCTCCGCGAAGCGGCGCGCGAGTACCTGCGGTCCGGTGCGCCCGAGGCGGCCCGGCGCTGTCTGGCCCGTGCGCTGCGCGAGCCGCCCGCCCTGGACGAGCGCGCCGACGTGCTCTTCGAACTCGGCTGCTCGGCGCTGCTGACCGAACCGGCGACCACCGTCAACCATCTGCGCGCCGCGCTCGACGAGCCCGTCCTCGACCCGGCGCTGCGTGAAGCCATCGTCTACCGCCTCGCCCAGGCCCTCGGCCACTCCGACCGGATGGCCGAGGCCGCCGAGACGGTCGCGGAGGCGGCCCGGGGCGCCACCGACGCGCGGACCCGACTGCACATGCAGGCCGAGCAGTTCATGTGGAACGCGTTCCGGGCCGACGAGCCCGACTCCCGGGCCCGTTCCCGCCGGCTGGCCCGGCTCGCCGAACACCTGACCGGACGCGGCCTCGCCGAGCGCTACATCTTCGGCCTGCGCGCCTGGGACGCCATGGTCCGCGGCGAGAGCGCCCAGATCGCGCTCGACTACGCGGAGAAGGCGCTCGGCGACGGCCTGAGCTGGACGGACGAGCAGTGGGGCTTCGAGGTGCCCGTCCTCGTCGCGCTCACCTTCATGTACTGCGACCAGCCGGGGCGCGCCGAGGACCTCTTCCAGCAGGGCATCCGCGAATGCGAGACCAAGGGCTGGCGCGGCGCGCACCTGTCCTTCGGCTACACCCTCCTCGGCTACATCCGCTACCGCCGCGGCCGTCTGGACGACGCGGAGACCCTGGTGCGCGCGGGGCTGCGGATCGCGGACCGGGTCGGGCACATGGTGCCGGCGCAGTACTTCGCCATCGGCATCCTCGTCGAGATCCTGCTCGCCCGGGGCCGCACGGCGCAGGCGCAGGAGCTGGCCGCCGCGTACAACTACGGCGACGTGGTGCCGAGCGCGGTGGTCTACCCGGACGCCGAGACCGTCCACAGCGAGCTGCTGCTCGCCCTCGGCCGGCGGCGCGAGGCCGAACAGCAGCTGGCCCGGGTGGGGCTGCGGTTGGAGGCGCGCGGGATGCGGAACCCGGCGTGGTGCCCGTGGCGGCTGCATCTGGCCCGTGCGACGGACGATCCGGAACGCGCCTTCGCGCTGGCCGAGGAGGGGCTGGAGCTGGCCCGCAGGTTCGGCACCGAGTCGGCGATCGGGCAGGCCCTGCACGCGACGGCCTCGATCAGCACGGGCGGGCGCCGGCTCGACCTGCTGGCGGAGGCGGTGGCGCACTTCGAGCGTTCCCCGGCCGGGTACGACCTGGCCTGCGCCCTGGTGGACCACGGCGTCGCCCTCCGCCGGGCCGGGCTCCGGCAGGAGGCGGGCGAGCGGCTGCACCGCGGCCTGGAGGAGGCCGTCCAGTGCGGGGCCGACGGGCTGGCGGCCCGGGCCCGCGCGGAGCTGGACGCGACCGGGCTGCTGCCGCTCCAACTGCGCACGGCGGCGACGGAGTCGCTCACCGCGCAGGAGCGGACGGTGGCGGAGTGGGCGGCCGCGGGCTGGTCCAGCGACCGGATCGCGGAGGAACTGGACGCCTCGCCGGCCGCGGTGGACCGCCTGCTCTCCGACATCTACCGCAAGGTCGGCTCCGACCGCGCGGGCCTGTCCCGCCTGCTGGGCGGCCAGGGGCCGGGGCTCATGGGCTGACGCGCGCGCCGTGGCCGGCGGCCGGGGCGCCGGGGGTGGCGCTCGCGTCGCGTGGGCGCGGGCGGGCGCGGGCGGGGCTCTGCTGCCCGGCGCGCGTCGAACAGCGCGCCGGGGGCGGGACCGTTCCCTGCCGTCCGGTCCCGCCCCGGCGCACCTTGGGACCCTGGCCGGAGACACCGGACCGGCCTCGGCCCCATGGGGAGGTACCGGTATGTACGGACGCGGGGGGCGTGGTGTTCATTCGGCCCCGAAACCCGTCCACCGCCGTCCGAGGGGTGAATTCGCTACCCCGTCCCGCCCGCCCCCACCACAATCCCGTCCATGGACATTCGCACCGCGCACCCTGCGGACCTGCCCGGCTTCCTCGCACTCGCCGCCGAGGTCGAGCACTGGTTCGGCCCGATGGTCGATGACCCCGGCTTCCACGACGCTGTCCTGCGCCACATCGCCACCGCGACGGCCCTCGCCGCAACGGCCCCCGCTGATCCGGATGCGGGACAACGCCTCCTGGGCGGGCTCCTGTTCGGCCCCGGTGGCGCGGTCCGCCGGACCCACCACGTCCACTGGCTCGTCGTCTCCGCCCGCGCCCGCGGCACCGGCGTGGGCCGCGCCCTGCTGACGGAGGCCCTGACCCGCCACGTGCGCGCCCCGGCCACGGTCGAGGTCGTCACCTTCGGCCCGGACCATCCCGGAGCCGTCACGAGCGGCGCCCGCGTCTTCTACGAACGCCTCGACTTCGCCCCCGCGGAGCCGACCACCCCGGGCCCGGAGGGCGGCTCCCGCCAGGTCTTCCGGCTGCACGTCCCGGCGTGACGACGGGATCGCCTGTCCCGGCCCTCACGCCGTAGAGTCATCTCGATCACCACCAGGGGAGGGGCCGTATGGAGAGCCGTCAGAGGGTCGGGTGCATCCGCCGAACAGCGCTGCTCACCGCGGTACTCGGGGGACTTCTTCTGTCCTGCTCCCCGGCCACCGAGCGGGCGGCCGGCAGTCCGTCCGCGAGTTCCGCTCCCACCTCACCGGCCGCGCCTGCACCGGCGGCTGCGCCCAGGGAGCCCGCCACACCTGCGGCCGACACCGTGTCCCCGACCCCGCCCCCGGAGAAGGTCCGCGACGCCTTCGCCGGCCTCCAGGCCACCCTCGACGACACCTGCACCCCGGGCGCGGGCGACTGCGCCTACTTCCTCGGCCGGGTCCACGACGAACTCCAGCGCCTGATGGTGTCCCGCCGAGTGGTGTAGCAGGGATCTCCGCATAGCCCCTGGTCATGAGGCGGCCATCGCGCAACTCTCCGAGTAGCGAAGCTCGTTG